>CAJADV010000661.1 GCA_903938575.1 uncultured Gammaproteobacteria bacterium | reverse complement strand
CGAGGCCGTGCTGGTGGCAGAACCGGATCATTCAACTCTCACGGAGTTGCGTCAGCGCCTGCCGGTGGCGGCCCACCAGCGTCTGCGAGTGCCTGATCCTGATTCAGTGCCCGGCGAGGATCTCGAGGGACAGCCGGTATAGCTCCCGCCGCGCGGGCGTGCTGCGTGACGTGGGCGCAGCGCTCGATGCGTCGAGCAGGAGTCCGCGCGCGCGCTCGCGTTGCTCCGGCGTGGCGGTGATGGCCTCGAGCGCTTTTTCGCCCTCGACGAGCAGCCGCTCCCTCAGCTTCTCTGCCGCGTGGTGACGCGCGGTTTCCTCCCGCGCCCGGGCTTCCAGCTCCTGCGACGGGCGGCTGATCGCCTCGATGTCCTCGTCAACCAGCAGCTGCGCGATCAGCCGGACCTGGCGGTTGAGGCTGCCGCCGCGGGCCATCGCGCGTGCGGCCTCCAGCTCCTCGCGCGCACGCTCCCCCAGTCGCAGCTTGCGAAAACGTCCCTCCGGCAACGCGATCAGCGTCTCGGCCAGAAGCTGCAGTTCGCGGTGCTCGCGCTTGCGTTGTGACTTGCTCGGTCCGCGTTCGTCCACGTGCTATTCATCCTCGCCGAAGCGGTCGGCGAACAGTTCGACGAGCGCGTCGAGAGCGGCTGCCTCGTCCGGTCCGTCGGCCGTCAGGCTTACAGTGTGCCCGCGGGTTGCCGCCAGCATCATCACGGCCATGATGCTCTTGGCGTCGGCGCTGCGCCCCTCGCGCGAGACTGACAGCGTGCTGGCAAAGCGGGTTGTGGTGCCCACCAGCTTGGCCGCCGCTCGTGCGTGCAGCCCCAGGCGATTGACGACCTCGACCTCGCGGCTGATCACGATGGGGCCTCCGCGCCGAGGTCACGGTGGCGTACCTGCGCCCCCGGAAAGTGGGGCAGCAAGCGCGCCAGCAGCCGCTCTGCGGCGTAGACCGAGCGGTGCCGGCCGCCGGTGCAGCCCAGCGCGACCGTGCTGTAGCTGCGATTGCTGGCAGCAAAGCGTGGCAGCCAGCGTTCGAGAAAGGCGCCGATGTCAGCGAGCATTTCGAGTACCTCTGTGCTGCGCTCGAGGAAGTCGGCAACGGGCGCGTCGCGACCGCTCATGTGCCGCAATTCCGGAAGCCAGTGCGGGTTGGGCAGGCTGCGCAGATCGAACACCAGATCTGCATCGAGCGGTATGCCGTTCTTGAAACCGAAAGACTCGAACAGCACCGCCATGCCGCTCGCGGGTTGGGCTACCACCGTGCGCGTGACGAGATCGCGCAGATCGTGCAGCGACATGCCGCGGGTGTCGATAGTGCGCGCCGCCCGCGCCGCGATCGGTGCGAGAAGCGCGCGCTCGGCCGCCAGTGCCTCGGCGAGCGGCATGCCCTGGTTGCTCAGAGGGTGTTTGCGGCGGGTTTCGCTGAAGCGCTTGATCAGCGTAGCGTCGTCGGCATCGAGGTAGATCACGTCCACCGCGAACGCCTCTGGCAGGCCGGCGATTATCTCGCCGAAATGTGCAATCGAGCCGGGCATGTTGCGCGCGTCGATACTGACGGCGATGCGTCCGAGCCCGGCCTCGTCCGCACCCTGCGCGAGCAGTTGTGGCAGCAGCATGGCAGGCAGGTTGTCGATGCAGTAGAAACCCGCATCCTCCAGAACGTGGAGCGCGGTGCTCTTGCCCGAGCCCGAGCGCCCGCTGACGATAACCAGCTTTGCGGCGGGTTGCCTGCTGTTGTCCATCGTGTTCTCCCGTGGCGCCGCAGTGATTGCGGAGGCGTCAGCGCGCCACGTCAATGATGGTTGCCCTTCTTGCCTTTGTGCTTCTCGAGCTGGCGGTCGAGCTTGTCGGACAGCGCATCGATGGCGACGTACATATCCTCGTCCTCGGCCGCGGCGAAGAGTTCGGCGCCCGCCATGCGCAGCGTGGCCTCCACTTTGTGAATGAGCTTCTCGACGTTCAGCACGACATCGATATGGGTGATGCGCTCGGCATGGCGTTCGAGGCGGCCGAGTTTGCTGGACACATAGTTACGCAGCGCATCGGTGAGCTCCACGTGGTGACCGCTTATGTTGATCTGCATTCAAACCTCCGGTCGTTCTCGGGTTGTTCTGCCCCGGACCCTGCGGTCCGGACGCATTCCTCATGTCAGTTGCTTGCGCTCGTTCGACGGCGCGATGCCGAGCGCCTCGCGGTACTTGGCGATCGTCCTGCGGGCCACGTTGATTCCCTGGTCCTCGAGGATTGAGGCGATCTTGCTGTCGCTGAGCGGTTTGCGGGTGTTCTCGGCGGCCACCAGCTTTTTGATGATCGCCCGTATGGCAACCGATGAACACTCTCCGCCGGCGGCAGTGCTCACATGGCTGGAGAAAAAGTATTTGAGCTCGAAGATGCCGCCAGGCGTGTGCATGTACTTCTGGGTGGTCACCCGCGAGATGGTGGACTCGTGCATGCCCACGGCGGTGGCCACGTCGTGGAGGATCATCGGACGCATGGATTCTTCGCCGTTTTCCAGGAATCCCTGCTGGCGCTCGACAATGCACTTGGCCACCTTTAGCAGCGTGTCGTTGCGGCTTTGCAGACTTTTGATGAACCACTTTGCTTCTTGCAGGTTGTCTCGAAGAAACACGTTGTCGGCTGAATTGTCGGCGCGCCTGATAAGCCCTGCATAGTACGCATTCACCCTTAGCCGGGGTGCGATTTCCGGGTTCAGCTCCACGTGCCAGCGTCCGCCGCGACGATTGACCAGCACATCCGGCACCACGTATTCGGGCGGCTCCGGGTTGATCACGCCACCGGGGCGTGGATTGAGTTGACGGATGCAGGCTATGGCGGCGCGCAGCTCGTCCTCGCTCAGACGCAGTTTGCGCATCACTGTGGAGTAGTCGCGCGTCCCCAGCAGTTCGAGGTACTTGTCGACGATGGCGCGCGCGTTGCGCACCGCAGCATCGTTCTCATCGAGTTGCCGCAGCTGGATCCCCAGACACTCCCGCAGATCCCGCGAGCCTACGCCAAGCGGGTCAAAATGCTGCACGCGGTGCAGCACGGCAAGTACCTCGTATTCCTCAATGCCGAGCGAAGGGTCAAAACCTTCGGTGAGTTCGGGCAGGCTCACTGTGAGCATGCCGTCGGCATCTATCCCATCGATGATCGCCTCGGCGATCAGTCGGTCGTTGTCGGACATCGGTGTGAGATTCAGCTGCCACCGGAGGTGGTCGCCAAGCGTCGATGTGCCGGCGGTGTAGCTCTCGAAATCGCGGTTTTCTTCGGAGTCGCCGCCGCTGCCCGCTGGCAATACGGAGTCGTAGATGTCCTCCCAGGTGGTGTCTACCGAGAGATCCTGGGGCATTGCCTCGTCTGCGCCAGACAGGGGCGTCTCGGCGGCTGCGCCTGCGCTCTCGCGCAGGACTTCCGGGTCTGAGAAGGGCTCGCTCGAGTTCTGGTCCTGCTGTTGGGGCTCGCCGCCTTCATCGCCAGCGCTCTCCGTCATCTCGAGGAGGGGGTTGCTGTCGAGTTGCTCCTGGATCTCGTGCTGGAGCTCGAGGGTGGAGAGCTGCAGGAGACGTATTGCCTGCTGCAGCTGCGGGGTCATCGTGAGATGTTGCCCCAGTTTGAGCTGTAGCGACTGCTTCATCGAGTACCGCTGGACCAAGGGTAGTGAGGCTGGGCACAGCCCGCGCTGGACCCTGACTCGAGTGTAGACGCCGTATTGGCACCATGCAACGCGCGCGCCAAATGACGCTTACATGCGGAACTGCTGCCCCAGATAGACTTCGCGTACCTTGTCGTTGGCAAGGATGTCTGCCGGAGTGCCACCGGTGATGATGCGACCCTCGCCCACGATGTAGGCGCGCTCGCAGATGTCCAGCGTCTCGCGCACGTTATGGTCCGTGATCAGCACGCCGATACCGCGGCGCTGCAGGTGGCGGATGATTTCCTTGATGTCATGGACAGAGATCGGGTCAACTCCGGCGAAGGGTTCGTCGAGCAGGATGAATGCGGGCTCGCTGGCGAGCGAGCGGGCTATCTCTACCCTGCGGCGCTCGCCCCCGGAAAGCGACATGCCGCGCTGTGTCCGAAGGTGCGTGAGGTTGAACTCCTGCAGCAGTTCCTCGAGCTTCTCCTCCATTCTCACCCGGCTTGTCGCCGGTCGGGTCTCGAGGATGGCCATGATGTTGTCTGCCACGCTGAGGCGCCGGAACACCGAGGCTTCCTGGGGCAGGTAACCCAGGCCTCGATTGGCCCGACCGTGCATGGGCAGATGGGTCAGATCTTCGCCGTCCAGCAGGACCTGGCCCTGGTCGGCCGCGACGATGCCGAGAATCATGTAGAAGCAGGTCGTCTTACCAGCACCGTTTGGCCCCAACAGGCCCACTATTTCGCCGCTTTCCATCTGCAGCGAGACGTCGCGGACCACCGGGCGACCGCGGTAGGCCTTGGCAAGGTGCCTGGCCTCAAGCAGGGCCATCGGGTGTCCCGTCGGCGGCGCCGTTCGCCGGCTTCTTCTGGGCCTCTTCGGGCGGATTCTCTGCCTTTCCGGTCGCGGCGGGGGCGTTTGTCTGCGGGGCGACACGCCGCGGCGGGATAACGACCTTCACCCGCTCTTTCCCTGAGGCAGCGCCGCCACCGCTAGCCTTTACGCGTTGCTCCTGCACGTAATAGACAATGCGGTCTCCGGTGACCGTGGTCCCTTGCTGCGTGACCGAGGCCTCGTCGACAAGGGTGAGTATCTCGCCATCGACGTCGTACTGTATCGATTGAGCCCTGGCGTATACGGGTTCGCGGTCTTCGGCCGGCTTCTGGTGCATTTTGGCCGGTGTGCCGCTAGCGAGAATCTCGTTCACGCTCTCGCCGCTCTCACGGATGGTCACGCGGGACGCGGAAATATGCATGCTGCCCTGGTCGATCTCGACGTCGCCCGTGTAGACGGTGGTGCCCTTGCGCTCGTCGCGGTCGGCCCGATCCGAGGAGATGTAGATCGGCTGGTCGCGGTCATCGGGCAGCGCCTGCAGCTGCGGTGCCAGTGGTGCCAGCAACATGAGCGCCGCAAGCCCGGCGATGCGGGCGCGCGTCCTCGGCTCGATTGTTCTCACCTGCCTGTTACCTCTGATGCTGGATGGGGGGATCATAAACCACGCAGGCTCACTGCGATCCGGGCAGGAAAGCGGCGATTGCCTGCTCCCATGCCCCGCGCGCGCGGAGCAGCATCTCGCAGGCCTCGCGCACGGCGCCGTCGCCCCCCCGCGATGCCACCTGCCATGGGGCCCGGCGTGCCACCTCGCTGCTGGCATTGGCGACCGTCAGGCCGAGGCCTACCGCAAGTATCACGCGGAGATCCGGCAGATCGTCACCCATGTAGGCGACTTCCTCGAGGCTGATGCCCAGCGGTGCGATCAGTGCCCGAAGGGCCTCGAGCTTGTCCTCGCAGCCTTGCAGGCAATGCACGATACCAAGCTCCGCCACTCGCCGATCGACCATCGGTGAGCGCCGCGCCGTGATCACGGCTACCTGTATCCCCGTGCGCAGCAGCAGCTTGATCCCCAGCCCGTCCAGGATGGAAAAGGACTTCAGCTCTTCACCCGAGCTCGCATAGTGGATGCGGCCGTCGGTAAGCACGCCGTCGACGTCGAGCGCCAGCAGGCGAATGCAGCGGGCGCGTGTCTCGGCCTCGGCGGGCGACAGCTTCACGGGGCCACTCAGGCTATGCCTGCGCGCAGCAGGTCATGAAGGTGGATCAGTCCGGTGGGCCGCGTGAGGTCATCGACTATCACCAGCGAACTGATCTTGCGCTCCTCCATGATGTGCAGTGCGGCGGCGGCGAGAACGCTGCGGGTAACCGTCTTGCAGCGGGTCGTCATGTACTCGCCGATCGCTGCCTGATGGAAATCGACCCCGTGATCGAGGGCGCGGCGCAGGTCGCCATCGGTGAACACGCCGAGCAGGCGGCCCTCGGGGTCGGTTACGGTGGTCATGCCGAAGCCTTTGGCGGTCATTTCGAGCAGGGCTTCGCGGATCCGCTTCTCCGGCGGCACCCGGGGCACTTCGAGGCCTTGGTGCATGATGTCGCCGACGGTCATCAGGAGCTGGCGGCCCAGTGCGCCACCGGGATGCGAGAACGCGAAGTCCTCGGCGGAAAAGCCTCTTGCCTCAAGGAGGGCGATGGCGAGCGCATCGCCCAGCACCAGTGCAACGGTGGTGCTGGAGGTTGGCGCGAGATCAAGCGGGCAGGCCTCGGTCTCGACGCCGGCATCCAGGTTCAGGTCGGCAAGGCATGCCAGTGTTGACGCGGGCTTGCCGGTCATGGCGATGAGACCGGCCCCCATCCGTTTGATCAGGGGCACGATGGTGAGGATTTCCGGCGTGGTGCCCGAGTTGGAGAGCGCCAGCACCACGTCTTTTCCTGTGATCATCCCCAGATCGCCGTGACTCGCCTCGCCCGGGTGAACGTAAAAGGCAGGTGTTCCGGTGCTTGCCAGGGTGGCGGCGATCTTGTTCGCGATGTGTCCGGACTTGCCCATGCCGGTCACCACGACGCGACCCTCGCAGGCGAGCATCATGGCGCAGGCCCGCTCGAAGCCCTCGCCGATGCGCTCGCGCAATCGCTCTACCGCCTCGATCTCGAGACTCACGGTGCGCAGCGCGGATTCGAGGAAGGCCGTTGTCGTCATGTTGTCCGGGGTTGGTGTCGGTGGGGTGCTCTTGCCCGAAGCTCGGGCTTAAGTCATGCGCGGAGGTATTCACCCGGCTCTGACTGCGTGGTTATCATAGCCAGTATTCATAATTGTTGTCTCGACAGGCGCAGTCCGGCGCGCTGCGGGGCCCTCTCTTTGCCGGCGAATTCCCGGAGATACCCGCCATGGGATCAGTGACAACCATGACCGCGCAGCAGATCGGTGATCTTGTGCGCACCGCGATCTCCGGCGCCCGCGTCAGCGTGGGTGGTGACGGCTACCATGTGGACGTTTCCGTGGTGAGTGATGCCTTCGCGGGATTGCGCCCGGTGCAGCGTCAGCAGAAGGTTTATGCCGCTCTCGGTGAGGCCATCCGTAGCGGAGCGCTGCACGCGGTGAACATCAGCGCTCTCACCGAGGCCGAGGCCGGCGCTGCCGGTCCCGGCAACTGAGACGGTAGCCCGTCGTGGACAGGCTCGCCATCCGCGGAGGCGTCGCGCTCCGTGGGGAGTTGCACATCTCCGGCTCCAAGAACGCCGCCTTGCCGATCCTGGCGGCCACGCTTCTCAGCGATCAGCTTCTGCGCATCGAAAACGTCCCGCAGCTGCGCGATATCGCCACGATGCTCCGCCTTCTCGCCAGCATGGGCGTGCGCGTCAGCCACGAAGCGGGGGGCAGGGTAGAGATCCGCTCTGATGCCATCACTGAATTCAGCGCCCCCTACGATCTGGTGCGTACGATGCGCGCCTCGATCCTGGTGCTCGGTCCGCTGCTTGCCCGCTTTGGCCGCGCCCATGTCTCCTTCCCCGGCGGTTGTGCCATCGGCAGCCGTCCGATCGATCTCCACCTGCATGGCCTTCAGGCCATGGGTGCCGAGATCGAGATCGATGGCGGCTACATCAACGCCCGCTGTGAAGGCCGCCTGCGCGGCGCGCATATCCTCTTCGACAAGGTCACCGTGGGTGGTACCGAGAACCTGTTGATGGCGGCCACTCTTGCCCGCGGTCGCACGGTGCTCGAAAACGCGGCGCGTGAGCCAGAGATTGTCGATCTGGCCCACTGCCTCTGCGCCATGGGCGCCGACATCAGCGGGATCGGTTCCGACACGCTGGTGGTGGAGGGCGCAGAGAGCCTCTCCGGGTGCGAGCACACGGTAATCCCTGATCGTATCGAGACCGGCACATTTCTGGTGGCCGCAGCCGCAACGCGCGGGCAGGTCCGGCTCGAGGGCACCCGCGCCGACCTGCTGGAGGCGGTGTTGGTGAAACTTGCCGAGGCAGGTGCCCGCATCGAGCAGGGTCCCGGCTGGATCTCGCTGGACATGGAGGGACGTCGGCCCCGTGCCGTCAGTT
>CAJADV010000660.1 GCA_903938575.1 uncultured Gammaproteobacteria bacterium | reverse complement strand
GGCGCGGAGTGATCCTTGGGCACGATCACCGCGTGGGCGCCGAAGGCGTCAGCGCTGCGCAGGCAGGCGCCCAGGTTATGCGGGTCGGTCACGCTATCTAACACCAGCAGCAGCGCAGGGCCCGAAAGCCCGGGCAGCAGGGTGTCGAAAAGGAAGTCCTCGGTGAGCGCAGCAGACGGCCGCACCCGCGCCAGCACCCCCTGGTGCACGCCGTCGCCGGCGTGACGCTCGAAATCATCCTTGCGCGCATCCCGGCAGACGATGCCTACGGCAACCGCGCTCTCGCGCAGGCGCAAGAGGCGCTGGTCACGGCGACCGGGGGTGAGCAGCAACTCCTCGATGCGCTCGGGTGAGCGGGCGATCAAGGCCTCGACCGCATGCAGCCCGTGGATCCACTCGCTCGCGCTCATCGGCGGCGGCGCCGCTTCTCGCCACCGGGGCTGCGCGGGCCCTTGGCTCCCTTGCGGGGCGCCGCCGGGGCTTGCGCCGGTGCGCGACGCTTGCCGGTCGACGCCGGTGCGCCAGTCGCGTCGTCAATGATCTGCAGATCGATCTTGCGCTCATCGAGATCCACTCGCATCACCTGCACCCGCACGCGGTCGCCAAGGCGGTAGACGTTGCGGGTGCGCTCGCCGATCAGGCGCTGGCCGGAGGCGTCGAAAGTGTAGTAGTCGTTCTGCAGGCTGCTCACATGCACCAGCCCGTCGGCAAAGACCTCGCCGATCTCGATGAAAAGCCCGAAGCCGGTCACGCCGCTGATCACGCCGGGGAACTCCTCGCCCACGCGATCCTGCAGGTACTCGCACTTCAGCCAGGCCATGACATCGCGCACGGCGTCATCGGCACGGCGCTCGGCGATGGAGCAATGCTCGCCCAGCTCACCCACCGCGCGCAGGTCGTAGGGGTACAGATCAGCGCGTGCGCCCGGTTTCATGCGCGGGTCGCGACGGACCATGGCGCTGCGCTCATCGGAGCGGATGATGGCGCGGATCGCCCGGTGGACCATGAGGTCGGGATAGCGACGGATGGGCGATGTGAAGTGCGCGTAGCCTTCGTAATTGAGACCGAAGTGGCCGTTGTTGTCGGGCTGGTAACGCGCCTGGCTGAGCGAGCGCAGCATCACGGTCTCGATCACGTGGCGGTCGGGACGCTCCTTCACCGAGGAAAGCAGCTGCTGGTAGTCGCCGGGCTGGGGGGTGTCGCCGCCGCGCAGCGATAGCCCGAGCTCGCCGAGGAACTTGCGCACGTTCTTCAGCTTCTCGCCGGAGGGCCCCTCGTGCACGCGGTAGAGGCCGGGCAGCTTGTGCTTGTCGAGGAAACGCGCCGCCGCCACGTTGGCGCTCAGCATGCACTCCTCGATCAGCTTGTGGGCATCGTTGCGCTCGACCGGTACCACCTCTTCGATCTTGCGGTCGAGACCAAAGACAATACGCGTCTCGCTGCTCTCGAAATCAATGGCGCCGCGGGCCTCACGCGCCTTGCGCAGCACCGCGTAGAGCGCGTAGAGCTCCTGCAGCGAGGGCACGAGCGCGGTATCGATGCCCACGTCATCGCCAGCCAGCGTGGCAGCCACGCGGTTGTAGGTGAGGCGCGCGGCCGAGCGGATCACGGCCTCGTAGAATTCGAATCGCCCGAGCTCGCCCGTGCGCGAGATTTCCATCTCGCAGACCAGCGCGAGGCGGTCGACCTGGGGCTTCAGCGAACACAGCCCGTTGGAGAGCTGCTCCGGCAACATGGGCACGACCCGACCGGGGAAATACACCGAGGTGCCGCGGTTGCGCGCTTCCTGGTCGAGTGGTGTGCCCGGTTTCACGTAGTGCGAGACATCGGCAATCGCGACCATCAGGCGCCAGCCGTTGCGGGCACGCCGCTCGCAGAACACCGCATCGTCGAAGTCCTTCGCGTCCTCGCCGTCGATGGTGACGAACGAGGTGTCGCGCAGGTCGAAACGCCGCGCTTTGTCGGCCGTGCTGGGCTCGGGGGCAAAGTCGAGCGCCTCGGCCTCGACGGCCTCGGGCCAGGCCCAGGGGATGCCGTGCATACGCAGCGAGACATCGATCTCCATGCCGGGAGCCATGTGCTGGCCCAGCACCTCGACCACGCGACCGGTGGGCGGCGACTGCAGGGTCGGCGGCGAGAGGATCTCGACGGTGACGTATTCGCCCTCGGCGGCGTCCATGCAGTCGGCGTCGGCAACCATCACCTCGTGCTGGATGCGGGGGTTCTCGGCCAGCACGAAGTTCAGTCCACGACCGCGGCGGATACGGCCCACCATGCGTGGGGTGTTGCGCTTCAGGACCTCGACGATGGTGGCCTCGGGCCGGCCGCGCTGGTCGGTACCCACCACCTGGCCGAGCACCTCGTCACCGTGGAAGACCTGCCGCATCTGGCGACCGTGGAGGTAGAGGTCATCGCCGCCTTCGGCAGGCACCAGGAACCCGTAACCGTCTCGCGTGGCCTGCACCTTGCCGCGTACCAACGCCAGCCGCTCCACCAGGCACCAGGCGCCACGGCGGTTCAGCATGATCTGGCCGTCGCGCTCCATGGCGCGGAGCCGGCGCCGCAGGGCTTCGCGGCGATCCTCCGCTTCCAGCTCCAGCAACTCCGCGAGCTCCTCCAGCGTGAGTGGAACCGCTGCCTTGCCCAGCGTCATGAGAATGAATTCACGGCTGGCGATGGGATTGTCGTAGCGGGTCGCTTCCTCCGCCTGGTGCGGATCGCGCTCGTGTTGGGTGCCGGGCGGCTTGCGGGTTGGGGTCAATGGGGTCTCCGGGCGAACGTGGCGGCTCGAGCCAAAGGCTCGGCTGGTGTGTGGGGCTGATGGCATTCATTATAGCCACAGGGATTGACAGTTCCCGCGCGCGATAAGTACATTGCGCGGCCTTGTCTTTGGGGCATTGCCCCTACCCACCGTGCCCAGGTGGCGGAATGGTAGACGCGCTAGTTTCAGGTACTAGTTGTAGAAATGCAGTGGAGGTTCAAGTCCTCTCCTGGGCACCATCTCTTTTCTCTCCGTGATGAACGCTGATGCCAGCCCCTGCGGCGGCTCAGCCGGTCACGGAGGACTCCCGGCCCGGTCTCACGACCGGGCGTTCGCCGCGCACGACGCGATGCGTCGTATACAGCGCGCGGCTCACCCTCTCCTGGGCACCATCTCTTTTCTCTCCGTGATGAACGCTGATGCCAGCCCCTGCGGCGGCTCAGCCGGTCACGGAGGACTCCCGGCCCGGTCTCACGACCGGGCGTTCGCCGCGAGACAGCAGCCGTGGAGAGCAGTTGGGGGACTCGAGACTGCCCTGCGTACTCAGGCTGCTCGTGGTGACACGTCCCGGGCGATGGCCGCTGCGGTGCTCCGCTCGGCGATCTGCAGATCGTACATAGCCTGCAGATTCATCCAGCTCTGAGCGTCGCCGCCGAAGTATCTTGCAAGGCGCAGTGCCGTGTCCGCACTGATTGAGCGGCGCTCCTTCAGGATCTCGTGCAGGCGGGTCGCCGGCACGCGCAGGGCGCTGGCGAGCGCATGGACGCTCATGCCGAGCGGCACGAGATAGTCCTCACGCAGCACTTCTCCCGGGTGTACCGGACGCATACCGTTACGCGCCATGGCCTGGCCCTCCTCAGTGGTAATCCACTATTTCCACGTTGAACACATCACCCTCGCGCCATACGAAACAGATCCGCCATTGATCGTTGAGGCGGACACTGTGCTGGCCTGCGCGATCTCCTCGCAGCAGCTCCAGCCGATTGCCCGGTGGCGAGCGAAGGAACTCGATCGTAGCGGCCGCATGCAGTTGCGTGAGCTTGCGCTCCGCCACTGCGCGAATCGCCCGGAATCTGCGCCCGGTCTTGCCGGCAAACAGAGCCTCGGTTTCCTTGCAGCGAAAGCTCTTGATCATGGTCGGATCGTATTACGCGAGGCGTTATACGGCAATGGTTATGCACGTTGGATTCCTGCTCGCGCTCCATGCTGAACGTGGCGTTCGCGCCATGACTGGTGATACGGTCACGACGCACGCGCTCAGACGCCACGTGCGACTGATCCGCGCAGCGCCCACCCACCCACGCAAGGAGCAGCACATGAATCCGAACAAGGCACTCTGGGAAAAAGGTGATTTCACACGCATCGCGGCCACCATGCGCGAGAGCGGCGAGGCATTCGCAAAGACCTTGGGCATCGCCCCGGGGATCAAGGTGCTCGATGTCGGCTGCGGGGATGGAACGACCGCCCTGCCGCAGGCACAACTCGGCGCGGATGTGCTGGGTGTCGACATCGCATCCAACCTCGTGGCGGCCG
>CAJADV010000659.1 GCA_903938575.1 uncultured Gammaproteobacteria bacterium | reverse complement strand
TGGGAGAGCACGTGGAGCAGAAGGGCTCGCTGGTCGAGTCCTCCCGGTTGCGTTTCGATTTCTCGCACTTCGAGCCGGTGAGCCGGGAGCAGTTGCGCGAGATCGAGCAGATCGTCAACGCGCAGATCCGCGCCAACAGCGCGGTCGGCGTCGAGGTCACGGACATGGAAACCGCCCGCACCCGCGGTGCGATGGCGCTTTTCGGCGAGAAATACGGCGATGAAGTTCGCGTGCTCACGATGGGCGGGGACTTCTCGGTCGAGCTTTGCGGCGGCACGCACGTGGGCCGAACGGGCGATATCGGGCTGTTCCGTGTCACCGCCGAGTCGGGGATTTCAGCGGGCGTGCGGCGCATCGAGGCCGTGACCGGCGCGGGAGCGCTCGCGCTCTTTGACGAGGTGGACGCCCGCAACGCGCAGCTGGCACGCCTTCTGCGCAGCGGCCGCGATGAAGTGGTTGGCAAGGTCGAGGCACTCGTAGCCGCCAACCGCACGCTCGAAAAAGAAGTCGAGCGCCTGCGCGCCAAGCTGGCGAGCGGCGGTGGTGGCATCGATCTGGGTGCGGCGGCCATTGACGTGGGCGGGCTCAAGGTGCTGGCGGCGCAGCTCGAGGGCGCGGATGCCAAGAGCCTGCGCGCGGCAGTGGATCAGTGGAAGCAGAAGCTCGGGGACGCGGTGGTGCTGTTCGCCTCGGTCGAGGAGGGCAAGGTCTCGCTGGTGGCGGGTGTTTCCGGCGCGGCGGCCGCGCAATTGAAGGCCGGCGATCTGGTTGCCGATATCGCCGCGCGGATCGGCGGCAAGGGCGGCGGTCGGGCCGACATGGCGCAGGGCGGCGGCACCGATGCCGCGGCACTGCCCGCGGCGCTTGAGGCGCTGGCGGGTCTCGTTCGCGGCAAACTCGGCCTGTAGGGCCGTGCCGCGGCAGAAATCTGGGTTGAGGACCTGAGATGGCGTTGATCGTCCAGAAATTCGGCGGTACCTCGGTGGGCACCGTGGAGCGTATCGAGGCCGTTGCCGAGAAAGTGCTGGGCTTTCGTCGCGCGGGTCATGACATGGTGGTGGTGGTCTCGGCCATGTCGGGCGAAACCAACCGCCTGATCGGGCTCGCCACGCAGATCCAGGAAGATCCCGAGCCCCGCGAGCTCGATGCGCTGGTGTCCACCGGCGAGCAGGTGAGCATGGCGCTGCTGGCGATGGCGCTGCACGCGCGCGGTTGCGAGGCGCGCTCCTACAACGGCTCGCAGGTACGCATACTCACCGACAGCGCTTTCACCAAGGCCCGTATCCGCGAGATCGACGACGCCCGCATCCGCGAGGACCTCGCCAAAGGTCGCGTGGTGGTGGTGGCCGGTTTTCAGGGGGTGGACGAGGCGGGCAACGTCACCACGCTGGGCCGCGGCGGCTCCGACACCACGGCCGTGGCGGTGGCTGCAGCGCTCAAGGCCGACGAATGCCAGATCTACACCGATGTCGACGGCGTCTACACCACTGACCCGCGCGTGGTGCCCGAGGCGCGCCGTCTAGACCGCATCACCTTTGAGGAGATGCTTGAGCTCGCCAGCCAGGGCAGTAAGGTGCTGCAGATCCGCTCGGTGGAATTTGCCGGCAAGTACAAGGTGCCGCTCCGGGTGCTATCGAGTTTCGTCGACGGCCCCGGCACGCTGATCACGATGGAGGAGGGAAACCGGATGGAAGCGCCAACCGTGGCGGGCATTGCCTTCAACCGCGACGAGGCCAAGGTGACGGTGCGGGGTGTGCGCGACACGCCCGGCAGCGCCTACCGGATCCTCGGGCCCGTGGGCGAGGCCAACATCGAGGTCGATGTCATCGTGCAAAACGTGGCCGAGGGCCAGAGCACCGATTTCACCTTTACGGTACACCGCAACGACGCCAAGCGCGCTGCGGCCATCCTGCAGGAACTGCTACCGAGCATCGGCGCCCGCGAGGTCGTGACCGACGCCAAGGTGGCCAAGGTCTCGATCGTGGGGGTGGGCATGCGCTCCCACGCGGGTGTGGCAAGCCGCATGTTCAAGGCCCTTTCGGACGTGCAGATCAACATCCAGATGATCACCACCTCCGAGATAAAGGTCTCGGTGGTGATCGATGAGAAGTACCTGGAACTGGCCGTGCGTGCCCTGCACTCGGCGTTCGGGCTGGATACCCCTGTCAATGAAGAGGCCTGAACTGCATCTCAGGGGTATATGGTTTACTTCGATTCTTGCCCTATAATCCCGGCGCCCGCTGAGCGGGCGCTCCACCAAGACTGGCTCCGAGCCGGCGCGGGGCAGACCCGGCAACTCGAGATACAAGTCATGTTGATTCTGACGCGACGAATCGGAGAGAGCTTGATCATTGGCGACAACGTCACGATCACGGTTCTTGGTGTGAAAGGTAATCAGGTTCGGTTGGGAGTCAACGCACCCAAGACCGTATCGGTGCATCGAGAGGAGATTTACGAACGCATCCAGCGCGAGGGTGGTGCCGCTGTCCCGTCTCAGGATGATCAGGACGACTGAGCGCTCAGGTCTCCTGGCGAGTCGAGCGGGACACGGCAAACGAAAAGCATCAAAAGCCCTCCAAGTTGGGTGGGCCGTCAGTTTTGGAGAAGTGGCCGAGCGGCTGAAGGCGCGCCCCTGCTAAGGGCGTATAGGGTTAATAGCTCTATCGAGGGTTCGAATCCCTCCTTCTCCACCAATTTATGCATCTAACCCGCTCTAAAGGCGGGTTTTTTGTTTCTGGCGCCCCAGCCAACCCACCATCCAACCCCTCACCGGGAATGGGCGGGCGCTATCGGCGTGTCAGTTACCGCGTCATGCGGAAAAGCTATTCAGAAGTATCAATAGTGATACTAATATATGCGCATGAAAGACTTTGCCAAATTGCTTGCGCAGATGCGGAGCGCACCGCAAAACGTTCGCTATGCCGATTTGGCAAAGGTGTGCGACCACCATTTCGGCGCGCCCCGCCAACAAGGCACCAGCCACCGCGTGTACGCGATGCCTTGGTCCGGTGACCCGCGGGTGAACATCCAGCGCGGTGAGGCGGGTAAGGCCAAGGTCTACCAGTTCAAACAGGTTTTGGCGGCGATCGCCAAATTCGAGGAGGAGTGAGCTATGGACCACAAGCACTATACATATCGCGTCGTCTGGTCTGATGAGGATCAGGAGTTTGTAGGGCTGTGTGCGGAATTTCCGAGCCTCTCTTGGCTGCACGACACGATGGAAGGGGCGCTCAAAGGCATTGTGGGGGTGGTGGCCGCGGTGGTGGGGGATATGGAATCCGCAGGCGAGGAAATCCCCCAGCCACTTAGCGCGCGCAGTTATTCGGGTAAGTTTCTGGTACGCATTCCACCAGAGCGCCATCGTATGTTGGCGCAGGAAGCGGCGGAGGCGGGCGTATCGATCAACAGGTTGGTGAGTGCGCGGTTGTCGGGCGACCGGATGGATTCAAGAAAGGATACCCCACGAGCGCGTGCCGCTGCTGCCACGAGCCCTCGCCGCACGCGTCGCAGCCCTAAGGTCGCGTGAGCACGGGTGTTGCCGGACGTCTCGCTCCGGGATCACATTCCCTGTTATTGCTAACAGTGGCTCTCGATTTCTGATTCGAAAGCGGCGTCAGCACAGGAAGTTACGTAGAGCAACACGAGAGATGGCGGGCTGCGTCAGCCCGGCGCCGAGTGGGCGGTTGATACCGCTCAGGTGGGGCGGGAGGCCATGCAGTGGCAGCAGGACAGGATGCTGCAGCGCAACCGGCAACGTGAGCAGGCCATGACCGATCTGTTGGCGCAGCCTGGCGCGGGCGCGGCGCTGGTGCCTCTGAATGCCATGAATCTCACCATCGTCTCGTCTTTGCCGCGCGGAGGTGGCGCGACGCTAATGGCGATGCTCGAAGCAGGTGGTGCCAAATTACTCAAGGACGAAGGTCAGGGGTTTCAGTGGTCATCTGCACCGCGTCAAGCTCGACAGCCCGGCGGTTCCGCCGGAGTTGAAAACGGGTATTTTCAGTCCGGGTTTGTGAGCAGAAGCCTTGTCTACAGTCGCGTAGTGCCCCCGTTGGGGGAGAGGATCTGCCCGGTTAGCGCGATTGCCGGTTCGCTCAGCAGGAACGCGACGGCCGCGGCCTGGTCTTCCGGGCGGTTGATGCGCTGCATCGGCGAGTCCTTGGCGTAGACCGCTACCATCTCCTCGTGCGTGAGCCCCGCGTCGATCGCATCGACGTCGAGCTGCGGCGTGTCGGTGGTGCCGGGTGCGACGAGGTTCGCCGAGATGCCCTCGCGCGCGTAGGCACGGGCCACTCCCTTGATCAGCGCGATGATGCCGCCCTTCGAGGCCGCGTAGGCGGTAGCGTTCGGCCAGCCGATCACGCCCCACTCGCTGGTCATCGCAACGATGCGGCCATAGCCGTGTGCGCGCATGGCGGGCAGGCAGCGCTGGATCAGCAGCGCCGTGCCCACGAGGTTGATGCGCAGGTGCCGGTCGAACTCCTCGGCGTTTGTGTCGAGAAATGGCGCCATCGTCATGTACGCGTGGTTGCACACGAGTAGCGAGACCGTGCCATGCGCGGACTCTATTGCCGCGATCCCCGCATCCGCAGCCGTTGGGTCGCTCACGTCGAAGACGGCGGGTATGCCGCCGATCGCGTCGGCCACGGCCTGCGCTGTCGTGGGGTTGATGTCGTTGACGGCGACACGTGCGCCCTCGGCGGCCAGCCGCGTGGCAATCGCGCGGCCAATGCCCTGGCCGGCACCCGAGACGAGCGCTACGCGGTTGCGGATGCCCTTCAGCTCTCTCACGGTACCGCTCCGCCGTTGGGGGAAATGACTTGCGCGGTCAGCGTCGTGTCTTCAAGCAACGCGAAGACGACCGCCGCGGCGATCTCGTCGGGCCGGATCACGCGGCCGAGCGGGAGTGTCTCGGCGTACGCGTCGATGTTCGGATCATCGCGCAGGAGCGGCGTGTCGGTCGGGCCAGGGGCCACGACGTTGATGCGTACACCTGTTGCGGCGATCTCCGCGCCAAGGCTTTTGACGAGCGCGTGAATCGCACCCTTTGCAGCGGCGTAGTGCGGGGCGCTCGGGTCGCCGATCAGCCCGAGCTCGCTGCCGATCGCCACGATCGAGCCGCGCTTGCGCGCGAGCATGCCCGGCAGCGCCGCGCGGAGGGCGTTGGTTGTGCCGCCGACGTGGATCTGCAGCATGTCCATCCACTCCTCGAGCCTGAGCGTCTCGAACGAGGCCTCGCGGTACACACCCGCGCAGGTGACCAGGTGTTCGCACGGCCCGAGCACCGACTCGAGTTCGGCAAATGCGGTGGCAACGGCAGCCGCATCGCGAACATCCGCCGTGACCGA
>CAJADV010000658.1 GCA_903938575.1 uncultured Gammaproteobacteria bacterium | reverse complement strand
CTTCCACCACGGTTTCCACAATCCCAGCCCCCTCGGGCGTCTGCTGGACTTCGCCGTAGCAGACCCTGCCAATCACCTCGCGTATTTCTTGGCAATGCTTGGTTCCGCGACTGCCTTTGGTCAACTGCCGGCGGCGATTCTTGCCGGCGCGACGCTATTGTCTCTGCTGGTAATGCTGAGCCGGCGTGGCTTGCGCCAGGGATTCGGCGTCCCCGTTTTCTTCGCTTGGTACCTCGTGCTCGGGATGGCGGTCATTACGATGGGGCGTGCGCCGTACTCGCTGATGAATTACGCGCTGGAGCCCCGGTACAGCGTTTTTTCCTCCAACCTTGTGGCTGCTATGGCTGTGCTTGCCGTGTCCATGGCGCGGCGCCGGATCGCTGTATTGGGGATCGTGATTGCTGTGGTTTACTGCGTCCTGTCCTACCGGTACTACACCCCTGCGGTGGATGCGGTGTTGCGCGCTCGCGCGAAGGCGTACGATACCGGCAACTTCTGGGTTTTCGGGTTCCCGATGGAGCAGACCAACAGGATCGTCGCGAAAGCGGTGCGTCACGGGTTCTACGCGCCGCCCGCACGTCCGCTTGAGGTGCCTCTGTCCGATGACTGAGCCCTCGCGCAGCGGCATGCATCACTATGACGCGGAGTTCTACCGCTACATCGAGGAGGGCTCGCTGCGCTCGGCACGACGCGTAATAGCTGCGCTCCGCGATCTGGTGGCTGTGCCGCTTGAAAGCGTGCTCGACGTGGGCTGTGGGGCGGGGGCCTGGCTGGTGGCCTGGAAGGAGCAGGGCAGCGCAGTCTTCGGAGTCGACGGCGCGCACGTCTCTCCATCCTCGCTGATTATCGATGCCCACGAGTTCCGAGCGCATGACCTGCGGCTTTCGCTCGATCTGGGATGTCGCTTCTCGCTGGTGCAGTGCCTTGAAGTGGCCGAGCATCTACCCGAGGATTCCGCTCACCTGCTCGTCGCATCGCTATGTCGGCACTCCGACATCGTGCTTTTCTCGGCTGCGCCGCCGGGGCAGGGCGGCGAGTCGCACTTGAACGAGAGGCCCTACGGTTACTGGAGGGATCATTTTGCGGCCCAGGGTTATGCTCTTTTTGACCCGCTGCGGCATCGTCTGAGGGATGACGACGGAGTCATGCCTTGGTATCGCTACAACACCCTCATGTTCCTGCGCGAGGGGAGCTTGCCAGAACTTCATCGGCGCCTCGCCGGTGCGCGCGTAGCCCCGGGGGCTGCCGTGCCGGATATCTCACCGTGGACCTACCGGCTGCGTAAGCTGGTCGTTGCTAGGCTGCCGGTGACGGCATCGACATGGATAGCCACATTCAAGAAGCGCTTCTTCAACTTACTCGGGCGATCCTGAATGAGCTGGAAGCTTGTACTGCTACTGACGCTCTCTAGCCTGCTCGCCACCTCAGGCCAAGTGCTGTTCAAGTACGCCACCAACGGCCGGCCGAATGTTCTGCAACAGCTGAACCCGGCGCTTTTCGCGGGCTTCGTGTGCTATGGCATGGGCGCCGTAGTCTGGATCTACTGCATGGCGCGTGTGCCGCTGCTCAAGGCCTATCCGTTTACCGCTCTCACGTTCCTGCTGACGATATTGGCGGGTGTTCTGGTCTTCGGAGAGGAGGCGGCTCCGAGCTATTGGATCGGGTTGGGATTTATCCTTGCCGGCCTGCTGTTGGTGTCGCTGTGATGTCGGCGTTGCGCGATCCGCCGCAACTTACGCTGGTTGTGCCCTGCTACAACGAAGAGCAGGTGCTTCCGCTCACGGCAGCGCGGCTGAGCGAGGAGCTCGGCAGGCTGCTCTCCGCTGGGCTCGTCGCCCCCGGTTCGCGCGTGCTGCTGGTCGACGACGGTAGTCGCGACGGGACGTGGACCATCATCGCTGCGCTCTGCGAGTCCGGCCATCTGTTCTCCGGTGTGCGACTGACGCGAAATTTCGGTCACCAGTACGCGCTGTACGCCGGACTCCTGATGGCCCCAGGCGATGCGGTGATCTCCCTCGATGCCGATCTGCAGGACGACGTGAGCGTGATGCGCGATATGGTCGCCGCGTACCGTGAGGGCTGCGAGATCGTCTACGGTGTTCGGTCTGACCGGCGTAGCGACACCCGCTTCAAGCGGTTCACGGCTGCCCTCCATTACCGGCTCACGGCGCTGCTTGGTGTCGAGACGGTGTCGGATCACGCGGATTTTCGTCTGATGAGTCGCCG
>CAJADV010000657.1 GCA_903938575.1 uncultured Gammaproteobacteria bacterium | reverse complement strand
GGGCGACTGTCCACCGCAGAATTGCTGCCCATCATCGACCAGGTGCTGCTTGCCGGCCACGAAACCACCACCAACCTGATCGGCAACGCGATGCTGGTGCTGTTGCGTGATCCGGCGTTGATGGCGCGGCTGCGCGCGAACCCGGGGCTGATCGAGGCGTTCGTTGAGGAAGCGCTGCGTTACGACCCGCCGATACAGTGCACCTACCGGCGCGCAACTGCCGACACCGACTTGCGCGGCGTGCCGGTCAGCAGCGGCGCCATGGTCGTTCCCCTGTGGGCGGCGGCGGGCCATGACCCGACGGTCTTCGAGCAGCCCGAGCGCTTCGACCCGGATCGCCCCAACGTGCGTCAGCACATGGGTTTCGGCTACGGACCGCACTTCTGCGCCGGCGCCGAACTCGCGCGGCTGGAAGCGCGGATTGCCTTCGAGACCCTGCTGGAAAGGCTGGATGACATCGAACTCGACGAGCAGGCAAGTGACCTTGGCCACCTGCCGAGTTTTGCGGCCCGCGGCTACCGGCGCGTAATGCTGCGTTTCAGCAAGCGCGCGTGAAACTCGGGGAGGACACAGCCACTCCCCGTGCATATCCACGCCGCCAGACTCGCGGCGAGCGGGCATCGTGCCTGTGCAAGAATATTCACCCATTGATGCAGCAGATGCGCGAGCACTCGTGACCAGCATTCAGGCGTCCCCGCTCTTTCACACGGCCTTTTACCGGTTCACCCCACTGGATGATCTGGCTGCCGTGATTGAGCGCGTGTGTGTGCTGACGGCGGATTTGCTGGGTAGTGTCCTGCTGGCGCCGGAAGGTATCAACGGCATGGTCGCTGGTACGGCGGCCCAGCTGGACGCCTTCGAGGCGGCACTGCTGGCGATGCCACCGTTCGCCGGCATGGCGTTCAAGCGCAGCGAATGCCAGACCATTCCCTTCGGCAGGATGAAAGTTCGCCGCAGGCAGGAAATCGTGCCGCTAGGCATCACTGGCGTGGACGTGCAGGCGGGCACCGGCATCAATGTCAGCCCGGCCGCGTGGCGCGAACTCATCCGGGAGGAAGACGTGGTGTTGCTGGATAACCGCAACAGCTTCGAATTCCGCTTGGGCCGTTTCCACAACGCCATCGATCCCGGAGTCGCGAACTTCCGCGACTTCCCCGAGTACGTGCAGGCGCACGTGGCGGACTGGAAAGCCACCGGCAAACGGGTAGCGATGTACTGCACCGGTGGGATTCGCTGCGAAAAAACCAGCGCCTGGATGCGCGAGTTCGATATTCCCGTCTACCAACTGGACGGTGGCATCCTGAATTTCTTCCGGCAATTGCCCGACGCGGAGCAGGACTGGGAAGGCGAATGCTTCGTGTTCGACAACCGCGTTGCGCTGGACACGAAACTGCAGGAAACAAGCACCACGCTTGAGGACGTCTACCAGGGCGAGCCCGATGGCGAGTGGCGCCTTGACCGCGCGCGCGAGTTCGACAGCGAAGAGACCTGAAACAACGCCCCGGCGTTCCCTCAGGCACCACTCGGCACGCTGTAGCCCGCAAGTGGCTCGCGCCCGTCCAGCGTCATCACCTGCCTGCCGAGTTCCGCGAGCAGCGGCAAGCTGAGCGCGCAACGGCCGGAGAGCGCCTCTGGTGCGCCCGTGCAGAGCGCGAGCGCGGCTTCGGCCATGGCCTCCATGGGTTCCCAGTGGGCGCCGTCATCCACAGCGCCACTGGCGATCGCGCCTTCGCTGGCCACGGCTTCTACCGGCGCCAGCGCATTGATCGCGATGCCGCTGCCCGCGAGTTCCGCTGCAAAGCCTGCGGTCATGCGCTCGAGGGCGGCTTTGCTGGAGCCGTACATGGTCGGCCCGCTGTGTACGTGGAACTGGTGGTAGCGCTCTGCGGTGTTCCAGGGCGCGGGCGCGGGGCGGCGCGAGGTCTCGCTGGAGAGATTCAGGATCCAGCCGCCGCCGCGCTTGCGCATCAGCGGGATTGCCTGCTGCGAGAGTTCCAGCGGCGCGAAGAAGTTGATCTCGAAGGCCTGATGCGCATGCCTGGGCAGTTGCTGCAGCGTAGGACGGAAGCGCGCCCAGGCAGCGTTGTTCACCAGGATATCCACACCGCCGAAGTGCGTGATGGCTTCAGGCACGATCCCCGCGCGGGAGGCCGGATCCGACAAATCGGCCTGCACGCAGTGCACCTCGGCCCCAAGAGCACGGATGCGTTCTGCGGTTTCGCGGAGCGACCCGGGCAATTTGCCATCCGGCTCCAGCGTGCGCGCGGTGATCAGCACCCGCGCGCCCTCGGCGGCAAAGCGGTAAGCAATGGCGGCACCGATGCCGCGGCTTGCGCCGGTGATGATGGCGATCTTGCCCTTCAACTGCTGCATGCTTGCTCACCCCGGCACGATGGAGACCAGAGCGCAGGTTAAGGACGGTGTCCGCGGATATCCATAGGGCCTGTATTCCGCGCGGATGACTGCCCGTTGGTCTCGACCCAACGCAATTCTGGGTGCCGAGCGGCGGCTCCAGAACAGTCGCTCACGTCACCCGTCAACCGGCCTTCAGCAGCGCATCGAACGGGATTCCAAAGCGATCGTGCAGCCCGCGAATCATGCGCAGGGTCAAGGGCCGCTGTCGGTTCAGCACCTCATACACACGATTTCGCTGCCCAATCACCGGCACGAGGTCGATTGCCGTAAGGCCTTGCTGCTCCATGGTGAACTTGATTGCTTCCACCGGATCGGGCAAGTCCAGGGGATAGTGCTGCGCTTCATACGCCTCGAGGAGTGTTGCCAACACATCAAGACGATCTCCGTCCGCTGTACCCGCGCGTGCATTCATCAAGGTCTCGACCTCTTTCAAGGTGGCGCGATAGTCGCATTTGCTCCGGATTGGCTTGATGTCCATTTTCCTGTCCCTATACGGTTTGCGCGTCTATCGCATCGTACTGGCGGTGTGTGCCAATGAAACGTACATACACAACCCCGAAGTCGTAGTTGATCCACACAACCAACCGATACTTATTGCCGGCGATATTGAAAACCACTCGTCCATTCTTAAGCACGCTGGCTGTTCCGAACGCAGCCTTTACATCTGCCGGCGAACGCCAATTTGCGTTTTTCACCGCTCGGTACCAGGCAAGCACAGGCTGCTCTGCATCGCGATAAGCCGGGCGCTTTTCCCAGTAGGCCTTCAAGGTAGAGAGTGCGATGATTCTCATCAGCTAATCGTAGTCCCATATTGGGACCATCGCAACCGCTGAACATACTCCGGTGGAGAACGGCAGCCCGCCGAGATCACCAAGAAGCAAGCACGAACTTCCTGATCAGTCCTCCGCGGCCCCTCGGCTGGGCAGCCCCGAGTCCCGGTTCACGATCCCAACGGCAATGCCCAGCTGGCAGCCCACGTGGCGCTGGCAGCGCCACGTGGGCTGCACGCCTGCTCAGAACGTTGCTTTCACCGAGACGAAGCTCTGGCGTGGCGCACCGATCAGCAGGGTCTGGGCGGTGCCGTCCGGATCCGAGTTGGTGAAGCCGTTGGAACCGATCGTCGAGACATAGTCCTCGTCGAACAGGTTCGTGATGTCGAGCTGGACGACAATGTCCTGCGCGAAAGCAAGCTTGCCGAAACGGTAGCCTGCTCCCAGATTGAACAGCGTGTAGGAGTCCACCTCGCCTTCGTTCAGGTAGGTGTAGTAGCGGCTGCCGGTGAAGTTGATGTCGGCGCGGACGAAGAAATCGCCGTTGTCATACACGAGTTCAGAGCGGAACATCTCCTCGGGTGCATCCACCACGGTCTTGCCGCCAGTGGCGACCGTCACGTTGTTGCTGACGAAGTCGTCTGCGTATTCCGAGTTGTTCAGGCTGACCGAGTTGAACCAGCTCACGTTATCGATCGGCTGCCACAGCACCGCGGCTTCAATGCCCTGCGTCTCGACGCTGCCCACGTTGGCGAGCACTGACGGGTTGCCCTGGATACCGGGGCCCTGCTGTATCGCGAGCAGACGGTCCTCGAAGTCAACGTAGTACGCCGACACGGAGCCTTGCAACACGCCCTGATCGAAGCGCCAACCTGCTTCCCAGGTGGTCGAGGTTTCGGGGTCGACGGCGTCGCGGATCGCGGCGAAGCCGGCCGGCGTGGTCGAGAACGGTGAGGGACCCGCAGCGGCGCCGATGAACGCCCGCATGTTGCGGGCCACGCTGGCAAACAGTTCGTTGCCGTCGTTCAGCGTGTATACGGCACCGAGTTGCGGCAGGAAGTCTTCTTGCGACTCGATCGAGCCTGAGAGGTCGCTGCCCGCGAAGCGCAGGTCGACCACCGCAGTGCTGTCGCTCTGGACATCAACAGTCTTGAAGCCCGCATTGAGCCGCAAGGCCTCGGTGGCATTCCAGGTGTCCTGCAGGTGGAACTGCAGCGTTTCAGTCTCGAAGTCGTACTCCCACTGGGTAAAGAAGGGATTGCTCTGGAAGTCCTCGAAGTTCCGGGTCGGGCCGGCAATATCGGGCTCACCGTAAAAACGCCGCGCCTGATTGAAGTCGTTGTGTTCATACCAGAACCCGCCGTTGATCTCGTGCTCGCCAACGCGCACGGTGAGCGCGCTGATCACTCCCTGGCGCTCGACGTCGTACTCGGTGCTGCGGATCGACAGCGGAGCGCCGCCGGGCGTGGGCGTGTAAGGCGTTCCCCAGAGGCCCTGGCCTTCGTTGCGGTGCATGTAAACGCGCGTGTCCCAGTCAATGTTTTCGCCGAACGGCAGCGCCAGCGCCACATAGCCGAGCTTGTCCTCGCGCAGTCCGGAGGCGTTCCAGTAGGCATCGTCCAGCGATGTCACCGCGCCGTGAAAGTTGCCCTGGGCCGCGTTTACCGCGCGGTCCCAGTTCGGGTAGTAGTTGTCCCAGCGGTCGCCAAGCCGGTCGATCATCTTGAGCGACATGTCCTGGTAGTCGATCTCCTGACGGTCGGAGTAGGCGTAGTAGGCGCTGACCGTTGCCGTGCCCAGCGTCTGCACCAGCTTGGCGTTGAACTGTTCCTGCTGCTGGTCGCCCTCACCGCGCCATTTTTCGGCGTCCTGGCTGGTATACGAGGCGTAGAGGCTGGTGCCGCTCGCCAGTTCGCCGCTGTCGAGCCGCAGGAAACCGCGCTGAGTGGATTCACTGCCCGCCGTGAGGTTAAGCGTTGCGCCCATGTCCTTGTGCGGCTGCGCCGAGTAGAACTCTACGGCGCCACCAAGGTTGCTGGTCGATGCGGTACCCAACGCGCCCGTACCCTGCGAAAGTCGCACGCTGCCGACATTCTCCGAGGAAATGGCGCGGCTGATGTGCAGTCCGTTGTGGTTGGCGTAGGACATGTCACCGAGCGGAATCCCGTCGAGCGTGAAGCCGAGCTGGTTCTGGTTGAAACCGCGGATCGTTATCCGCGTTGACCACTCGTAGGAGCCATAGGGGTCCGCGGACTGGAAGTTGACGCCAGGCAGGTTCTCGATCGCCTTCAGCGGGCTGGTTCCGGCCGGAAGCTGATCGATCTGGAGGGCGCCGATGGTCTGTACCTGGCGCGTTTCCCCGCGGCCGAGCACATAGATTTCCTCGATCGCGCCGGGAGCGTCGGCCCACAGTTGCGCGCTGTGCGACATCACGCCGATGCTGAGTGCCAACGAGACGCGTGCGCGTCCGAGTCTGGATGCATATCCCATGATGAGCTCTCTGATCGATGATGGCAGACGGTTGAGTGTACGCCCGACGCCGGACAGCGTAGGTGAAGCCTAACAGGGAGCGGGTTACGGGGGGATTGCGCAGCGATGACTATGGGATGACGCCCCGCGGCGATCATTCGTCCTCAGAGCGCGCATCCACGCCGGTGACCTCGCCATCGGCGGTGTGCGCGGTGATGGCGATCGGCCGGCAGCAGACACTGCAGTCCTCGACGTAGTCCTGACGCAGGACGGAGCAATCCACGAGAATCTCTATCTGCTCCCAGCAATAGGGGCACTGGACGAAAACGGGCTCGAGCTCGTACATGTATGTCTCCGGATAACAGCCGCGATTATTCATCTTTTACCGGTGACTTCCCAAGCCCCTCTCCCGCTGCGCCCACGCTCAGGTCGCAGCGATGCGCAACACCACCTTGCCAAGCGACTTTCCCGAGAAAGCGGCATCCAGCGCGCCACGAAAGTCCGCGAAATCGAAGACGGGACCCGCAGGCGGACGCAGGCTCCCCTCCTCCACCCACCCGAGCAGGCGGCGCGTATTGGCCGCATTCATGGCGGGATCCCGCCCTGCAGCTTGTCGCAGATCCACACCCACCAGCGAGGCGCCCTTCAGCAGGGCGAGATTGGCCGGCAGCCGCGGTATCGCGCCACCCGTGAAACCGATCACCAGATGACGACCACCCCAGGCGAGGCTGCGGAAGGCAGGCTCGAAAAGCTCACCCCCTACCGGATCGAAGATCACGTCGACGCCACCGCCCGCGCACAGGCGCTTCAATGCCTCCCGCCAGTCGGGAAGGCTGTAATCAAGCGCAAGGTCCGC
>CAJADV010000656.1 GCA_903938575.1 uncultured Gammaproteobacteria bacterium | reverse complement strand
CGACGAGTCCGAGCGCACCCAACAGTTACCCACCCACGGTGGTCGCAACCAGTCACACTGTGTTCGAATCGGGCCTTCCAGCCGGCAGCAGCGCAGGCACGGCACCGATCATGGTTACCGGCAGCATCACCGTCGGAGATCCGGACGGCCTCGCGGATATCCGCGGGCTCACGATCGCCGGCATTGCTTTCCCGATTGGCGCCGGAGGTCTTTCCGAGCTGCTGGCAGCCTCTGTCAACACAGACTTTGGTACGTTGACGATCACCTCTGTCGCCGGCGGGGTGCTTGGATTCAGTTACGTCCTGAACGGCGCGGTCGTCAACAGCACGGAACCGGGTGCTACGGATCTCTCCTACATGGAGACCATCCCCGTCACGGTTCGCGATGGCCTGAGCAGCGCCAGCGCTGACATCCAGATCACCATCGTTGACTCGGTCCCGGATATCACGGGAGTACAAAACGCTGCCGTGGACAACGAGGTGGGGCTCTCTGTCACCGGGCATATCTCTGCCTCGGCTCCTGACACGATCGCAAGCTTCGATCTGTCCCCTAGCCTCGCGAATGCGCCGGCGGGTCTCAGCTACGCGCTGCAGGCGGACGGTTCACTGCTTGCCAAGAACGCGGCGGGCGACTCCGTATTCAGTCTTTCCATAGACAGTAACGGCGACTACACCTTCACGGCCTTGCGTGACGAAACAAGCATCACTGCGGGTTCACCGGATTTCAGGAGCGTCGCGATACCTGCGGGACAGCCAATGGTCTCGATGGCCACATCCCTGTACGCCAGTTACACGGCAGCAGGAGTGGGAATCGGGCAACCTGTGACGTCGGTTACGTTCTCTTCAGACAGCGGCAAACTCAATCCTTCTGCCGATGGTCTTGGAATCGGCAACAACCTGATAGACAACCCCCGTACGGCGCCCGCAGAAGTCCTGCGTATGCAGTTTGCAGATTCACTTTCTGATGCGTCCTTGCATATCGGCAACATCAGCAAGGCTGAAAGCCTGGTGTGGAAGGTGTACCTGAACGGGGAGCTTGTGGACTCGGGCAACATCGGGCCGAACTTTGTCGCTACCGATGGCACTAACGCCCAGACCTCAAACAGCGAAAGCCCGACCTACTGGTTCGACTTGAGCAAGAACGGGCTCGACCCGGGACTGCGCTTCGACAGCATCGAGATCTCGGGTAATGAGGGGAGTTCTTACAAGTTCATCGCCTTCAGCGTCGAGAAGCCGGTGCTGGTGCAGGACCTCCCGCTGACCTTCGGTGTGGTCGCAACGGACGGCGACGGCGACCAGTCCGCGGTGGCGAATTTCACGGTCAACCTGTCTGGCAGCGACAACGTGATCCACGACACCGCCGGCGATACGGTGCTAACCGGAGGCGAAGGCGCCGATGTGTTCCAGTGGACGCTGGCGGAAAGCGGCGCGCATGACACTGTCACGGACTTCAATATGGCGGTGCCTTCCAGCGGGGGCGACATACTGAACATCCAGGACCTGCTACCGCCAGAGAGCGTCGGCAATCTGGGCAGCTATCTGCGCTTCGAACAGTCTGGCGACGGAGGAACCCTGCTCAAGGTCAGCCAAGAGGGCGGATTCACGGGCGATGCGGCACACGATGCGGGTGTCAGCTACCAGAGCATCGACCTGCAGCATGTGGACCTAACCAGCCTGGGTGGCAGCCAGCAGCAGATCATCGACAACCTGCTCGCCAGCGGTAAACTCATCACCGGCTAAACCTGACCCCCGCCCTGCTCTTGCAGGTGCGGGGGGATTGCCTCTACCGGAGTCTGCTGATGAACCGTTACGTGAAGCGGGATGCACAGGGCGTGGTCATAGCCGTTAGCGTGGAACCGCTCGAGGGTTTCGAACCTGCGCAGGGTTCCGGCTCTCAACTTGCCGATGAAATGGAGGCGCGGAGGGATCAACCCCAGAACCGCCTCGAGGAGTCCGACCGCGACGTAGTGCGGGTACTCGATGACCTGATCAATCTGCTGGTCGAAACCAACGCGATCCGATTCACGGATCTGCCTGAGCCCGCTCAACGCAAATTGATGGAACGCAAAGGCCTGCGCCGCACCGGAACCCACCTCGGACTGCTGGGCGATGAGTCCTCGCTGATCTGAAGCTCTGAGCCCCTGCCTTTCGCACCCTCAGCCTGTCTGCTCCGGCCGCTGGGTCACCGCAGGACCGGTAACGCCATCAAAGCCGAGTTCCAACAGCGAGGCGATTTCCGCCTCGGAACGCGCGCCCTCGCCAATGGCGCTCAGACCGATGGAATGGGCAATGATTGCAAGGCCGCGCAGGAAGACCTGGTTCGAGGGATTCTGCTCGAGGTCATGTATGAAGGAGGCATCGATCTTCATGTAGTCGAGCCCGAGATCGTGGAGTTGCCCGATTCGCGACACCTGATGCCCGACGTGCTCGATGCCCAGCTTGCAACCTGCCGGCTTCAACAGCGCGCAGAGGATGCGGAACTGCTCGAGATGCTGGAACACGCCGTGCTCCGGAACCTCCAGCCACAAACGCTGCGAGAGCTGCGGCTCCGCCACAAGTCGCGCCGCGATGCGGTGCAGCAGCATGGGGTCGTTCATGGCCTGAGCGGAGAGGTTCACGCAGAGCGCATCCGCGCCATGGCGCATACGCTCCAGCGCAAGGCCAATCACGATTTCATCGAGTCGCGGACCATAACCCAGTCGCGAAACCCATGGCATGAATTCCCCCGCTGCGAGCCAGTCTCCATCCGGGCGCAGCCGCAGCCGCGCAACGCATTCCGCATGGAGAAGAGCGCCCTTGGCATCGATGACCGGATAGCTCTGAAGCTTGACCCATCCTGACGCCAATGCCTCATCGAGTTGCCGGCCCCACGTCGCGAGGTCGGCCGCCTTCAATGCGCCGAGCACTCCGGACTGGTCGCCCGTTGCTATCTGGACAGGATCAGCATTCTCGGCGCAGGCCGACGCCAGCGCAGCATCAACGCGCGCCAGCACGGCACCGAGTTTTTCATCGAATCGGTAGGCTGTCGCCGCAGTCGGCATCCGGCATACCTCTTCGAGCTTCAATTCTCGCGCCAGCATGAGCATGGAATCGTGTACCCGCCGGGCAAGAGCGAGCGCATCGTCGCCAACAGGCGCCAATACAGCGAAGTCAGAGCCGTTCAGTCTGCCGAGAACCCATTCAGCGCCCTCCGGCGACATGGCACGCAGGGCATCGGCGAAGCGTTTGATAAACGTATCGATCACTGCCCACCCTTGCGAGCGGTTCAGTTCGTTCAGATCCAGCAGCCGTGCGATCACCACGACGCCATTTGCACTCTCGTCGTCACGCTCCAGCACGGCTTGAAGCCGTGCGATGAAGTGGCCTCTGTTCAGCAGCGAGGAGACGCGATCGTAGTGCGCCTCGCGGCGCAGCGTGTCCAGCCGAAGCGACTCCTCCTCCAACATCTGGCGCACACGCTTGGCAAGCGTGTTCATGGATCGCACCACTGCCTGGAACTCACGGGTGCCCGGCTCTCGCGTGGTGATGAATCGCCGCGCACCGATCGCCTCGGCCTGTGTAACCACGTCATCAAGGGGCCGCAGGATTACGCGCAACAAAAATGTCCCCGCCAGCCCCGCCAGCAACGAGGCGCCGAGGAACCAGCCCAAAAGACGGAGGCTGCCGGCCCACAGCGAGGTGTAGGCAAAGCGCGTGTGGCTGGCGAGTTCGAGGGTGCCGTACTGCTTCCACCCGTCCTGAACCTGCGCGACGCCGGGCGCAACGTCAATGTGCAGCATGCGGCGAAACCAGCCGGGCGCGCCTAGATCCTGGTTGTCGCTTCTCTGCTCCGAGATCACACCACCTCGCGGATCGCTAAGACGGATGTACTCGTAGTTGCCCAGATCGAACTGCGATGACACCAGCAAACCGATCTCAACGGGATCCTTGGACATTTGTCCGAGTACGGAGGCGAGCGAGTTAGCGTTGTCGAGGTTCTTCAGGGCAAGCTGTTCCTCGAGGTAGTTCTTCGCCGAGAGGCTGCTGACCAGAAAGCTACCGCCGAAACCGATCACCATCAGAAGCGCGATCGCCAGCCACAGTTGCCGTATCAGTGACATCCCGTCGTCCTCCGTTAGGATCAGGCTCGTGCCGTTCATCAGTTTAGGCCGTCCGCGGACATACGGCTAAGTAGATCGCGCCAGCGCGAAAGTCGCGCCGTGGGGGCTGCAACGGAAGGCCCGCGGTTACCAGCCACCCACAGCCCCTGGCTGTTGAAGCCGAACACCGGGCGAAGATCAGGGCGGCGCGACGCCGGCCGCAGCTCGCTCACCAGGTTGTCCAGCACCAGCGGCTCCGCGTCCGGGGTTGCGTAGTAGGCAAGCACCATATGGGCCTGGCTGATGCCGCTGCCAGGCATACCCAGCTCCGCCCGAACGTAGGTAATTCGCAGTCGCTCGATCGGCACACCCAGCATGCCGAGTGAGACGTACTTGCCTATGCTGTAGTCCTCGCAGTCGCCTTCCCCGCGCCCAAGCGTCTCCAGCGGGGTTGCCCAGTAATCGGGCAGATGCCATACGATCTGATCGTCTTCAAACGCCACGCGGCTATTAAAAAACGCATTTACGAGTTCGAGCTTGTCGGGTTCGGACAGCGACTTGCCGGTCTCGAGCATGCTGCGCCAGGCACGGAGGGTTTCTTCGCCCTGCGCGCCGTAGCGCTCCGCTGCAAGGCGCACGATGTGATCGAAGTCCGGAGCAGCCGCCGCCGCGACGACGAACACCAGCCCCACACAGGTTGCAGAGACGAATGTCCTCACACGGAGCACCCGTGTAAGCACCCATGCTGCAAAGCGACGGGAATGGGCCATAATCAATGCGGTGATTCGCGTGTATGGCTTCGTTGCATGCGTCGGGACCGGCTGGCTAACACCCTGAGGGGAATATATAGTTGCTGTGTCTCGACAACGTGTCGGAGAACTTGTTTGCAAGTATCGGGGACCGTTTGCTGATGATCAAGAAAACCCTGTTCAAGGCCGGTGCGGCTCTGGTGGTCTGTGCGGTGGCGCAGGCTGCTCCTGTGCCGGGAGTCCAGGGCACGTTGAAGGACGCTGCGCGCCAAGCCGTGATGGAGAATCCAGAGGTCCTGGGCGCGTGGCATGAGTACGAAGCCGCCACGGAGCAAACGCAAGTCGCAAAGGGTGGTTACCTGCCAACGGTGGATCTCGAGGCAGGCATCGGCGAAGAGCGCATCGATGACCCCCGCTTTGCCCAGAACACATTCAACCGTGACCGCGTCACGGTCTCTCTGAGCCAGATGGTGTTTGACGGGTTTCGAACCCGCAACGAGGTTCGCCGCCTTAACCATGCTGCCCGCACTCGCTACTACGAAGTGCTGGAGGCATCCGAGCAGGCAGCAGCTGAAACCGCCCGCGCCTACCTGGATGTCCTGCGCCATCGCGACCTGGTCGAGCTATCCGAAGAAAACTACGCAACCCACCGCATGATCTACGACCAGATCGAGCGCAGGGTCCGGGCGGGGGTCAGTCGGCGTGTCGATCTGGAGCAGGCCTCCGGGCGTCTCGCTCTCTCGGAGTCCAACCTGCTCACCGACCTGACCAATCTGCATGACGTCGGCATGCGCTACCAACGCGTGGTCGGGGAGATCCCCGCAACCGCGCTCGAAGAGCCGAAGATCACCCCTGACCTGGTGCCCGGGAACATCAAGGACACCCTGCTTGCTGCATACGCCGCCAGCCCGCTCATGAACGCGGCCATCGCGAACATGTGGTCGGCCGAGGCCGCAACCGACGTCGCCAAAGCGGCTTTCGTACCGCGCTTTGATTTCCAGGCACGTCAGGACGTCTGGCACGACAGGTACGACCTCGACGGCCGCTACGAGGAGGGCGTGATCGAACTCGTGATGCGCTACAACCTGTTCAATGGCGGTTCCGATTCCGCCGAGAAGCGTCGCCTGATCGAGAAGACCTACCAATCCCTCGATATACGCGACAAAACCTGCCGTGACATCCGGCAGGAGGTGAGCATTGCCTGGAACAACACGCGCCGCCTCGAGGAGCAGAAAACCTACCTGGACCGACACCAGCTCGCCATCGAAAAAGCACGCGAGGCCTACAGGCGCCAGTTCGACATCGGCCAGCGCACACTGCTCGACATCCTCGACACCGAGAACGAGTACTACGAGGCGCGGCGCGCCTATCTGAACGCCGACCGTGACCATTCCATCTCCTACGCCAGGACGCTGGCTGGCAGCGGCAAGCTCGTTGCAGCCCTTGAGCTCGGTCCAGAACTGCATGTGATGGAACTGCCGCCGGGCTACGACAAGCAGAATCCCGACATGTATGCGGTCTGCCCGCAAGAGAGCGATGCGGCGATGTCGATCGACAAGGAAAAGGTGTTCCGGGACGCGATGCAGAAGCGCGGCTATATGCAGACCCCGACGCCGGGTCCTGCAGGACCGGAGCCGTACATGAAAGGCGGCCCGGCACCAGACTCGACCGGCACGCCAAAGACGGAAACACCGGCAACCGAAGAGCCGCCTGTTCCTTCCAAGTGGTGAAACAGGCGCCATCTACCTCAATGGATCAGGGAACCAGCACTATCTTGCCGATGTGAGCGCTGGACTCCATCAGGCGATGGGCCTCGGCGGCATCTGCCAGATTGAAGCGCTTTGCGAGCACTACCTTCACGCGACCGGCCTCTATCAGTGGCCACACGTTCTGCTCCACCGACGTGGCCAGTGCTGCCTTGAAGCTCTCTGGTCGCGCCCGCAGCGTCGAGCCGGTCAGCGTAAGGCGCTTCAGCATCAACGGCATCAGATTCAGTGACACCGCGGAGCCCTGCAGGAAGGCGATCTGCACGATCCTGCCATCCTCCGCCGCGCACTGGATGTTTCTCTGGATGTAATCACCGCCAACCATGTCGAGGATCAGGTCGGCGCCGCGTCCAGCGCTGAATTCGCGCACAGCGGCGACAAAGTCGGCATCCCGGTAGTTAACGCAGACCTCTGCACCCAGCGCCACACAGGCCTCGCATTTCTCCACGCTTCCAGCCGTGGCGATGACGCGCGCGCCCAGCGCCCTTCCCAGCTGAATGGCCAATGTGCCGATGCCGCTACTTCCGCCGTGGACCAGCATCACCTCGCCGGCGGTGAGGCCACCGCGCTGAAACACGTTGCTCCAGACCGTAAAAGCCGTCTCGGGCAGAGCCGCCGCCTCCTCGATGGAGAGACCACGCGGAACCGGCAGGGCTTGTCGCGCGGGCACATTCACGTACTCCGCATAACCACCGCCCGACACCAGCGCACAGACCTGGTCACCCAGGTGCCAGCGCGCCACGCCCTCGCCCATCGCCACGATCTCACCGGCCACTTCGAGCCCGGGAATCGCAGAGGCGCCGGGAGGCGGCGCGTAAAGACCCTGACGCTGCGCCACATCCGGCCGGTTGACCCCGGCGGCACGCACCCGGACCAGCAATTCGCCGGGGCCTGCGACAGGCGCGGGCCCGCGCGTCTCGCGCAGGACCTCGGGGCCACCATAGGCACTGATTTCGATGTAACGCATATCCATCAACGTGCTCCCGCCCGCGCACGGTACACGGCCTTGGCGCGCCGGCCACGACGCTCCAACGCCGGAAGCAGCAGTCGTCGCAGCCAGGGCATGAGGGAGGCCGCATTGGCAAGCCAGCCCGAGACACGCGGATGGGCGCGCTCCGGGCGACCATCAAGGATGCAAGCCAGCACCAGATCGGCTATCTCCTCGGCAGTGGACATCGGTTGCGAGAAAACGAGGTCCGGCACGTGATCAATGCCGTCCATGATGAACCCCGTATCGATGGGGCCTGGCGAGACCACCGAGGCGGTGATACCACTGCCCGCAAGCTCCTCGGCGAGAGCAAGTGTGAAACCGCGCAAGCCCCATTTGCTTGCGCAGTAACTCACCTCGCCGGGGAGCGCGACCCGCCCGGCCAAGGACGCGACATTGACGATCGCGCCCTCTCCAGCGCGTTGCAGCAGCGGCAGCACGAGCCGGCTGAGCAATACGGGTGCGCGCAGGTTCACATCGATCACCTGCGCCACATCCTCGAGCGCCAGGTCGCGGAAATTTCCGCGCACATTGACCCCCGCGTTATTCACCAGAATGTGGAGCGCACCGAATCTCGCGAGCACCGCGTCGAGCACCGCCTGGGCGCCCGCCGTGTCGGCCACATCCCACGGGATCGCGAGCACACGTTCCGGTGAGCCGAGCTGCGCGGCCGCCTCGGCCAACCGTCCGGGATCGCGCGCCGTGATCCCCACGTTGGCGCCAAACTGCAACAGTCGGCGCGCCACGGCGAGACCCACGCCCGCTGAACCACCGGTAATGAGGGCTGTGTGGCCGGCAATCTCACGCATGTGCTCTGACTCCCTGAAGGACATGACGATTGTGGCACACACGAACGGTTTCTCTGGTGTAGCAGAGCTCGCAGAGCGACACGCGCACGAAGACTTTATGGGGGCTATGCTCGCGATCGCCCGGCTGCCAGCGATCATCGCAACCAGCGCTGTATGCAGGCGGAAACCACAGAACGCGAAGTCCGATGCATGCACCCCTTGCTCGATACCTCCCGGCGGCAAGGGGTGCCGCGTTGCCGCCAACCCCGCACGTCGGGTAGCCTTGCCTTATACCGCCAAGGTCGATGTACCCCTCATGAGCCTCGAGAAAATCCTGTTTGCCTTCGTAATCGTGCTGGCGCTCACGCTGAACGTGGGCTTTGTTTACGGGAACCCCGAAATAATCGCCTTCCATGACCCCTACGACCTCTGCATCGCGCTGGTCGTGAGCCTCATCGCCACGGTGATGAAGTTCGGTGAACGCTCGCTGCTCGGGTCCACCATGCTCGCCACCAGCCTCGTTGCGGATGTGCAGCTGATTGCGGCGGCGCTGGTGTGGGGCTTGCGCACGATGAACGGCGAGGCAATCGACGCAACCGGCTCGGTGATGATCGTTTCACTGGCAGTGGGCGCGATGGTCGCCAACGTAGTCTCGGTGGTACTGCTGGTCATCGAGACAGCCAGCCTGCGCCGATGAGTGCCCGCGGCGTTCGGGCGGGCCCCGGCGTATTCCTGCTGCTGCGTCGCCTGCGCGCGCCGCTGATCGTCCTGCTGCTCGTCTATGCCATCGCCGTCATCGGTTTCACGCTGGTGCCCGGTCGGGATCCCGCGGGCGAACCCTGGAAAATGGGGTTTTTCCACGCGTTTTATTTCGTGAGTTTCCTCGGCACCACGATCGGGTTGGGCGAGATCCCCTACCCCTTTTCCGATGCCCAGCGGCTGTGGGCGACCGTGTCGATCTACTCGACCGTGATCGCCTGGCTCTACGGGATCGGCGCCCTCCTCGCCACGCTTCAGGATCCGCTGTTCCGGCGAGTGGTGCACGAGAGCCGGTTCAGCCGCACGGTCAATCGCATCCGCGAGCCCTTCGTCATCGTCTGCGGCTACGGTGACGCCGGGGCGCTGGTTACCCGCGAACTCATCGAGGACGGCATCCGCGTGGTGGTGGTCGAGAAGGACGCCGACCGCGCGCAGTTGGTGGAGGTCGATGACCTGACCACCAACGTGCCCGCCCTGCACGCCGCTGCGGTGGACCCCGACGTGCTGCTTCAGGCTGGCGTGAACAAGCCCTGGTGCATCGCCACGCTCGCCCTGACCGGTGACGACGCCGCCAACCTTACGGTCGCCCTGAACGCGCGGCTGCTGGCGCCGGGCATCGAGACCGTTTGCGTTGCCCATCACCATGAGCACCAGGCCGCCATGGCAAGGGTCGGAGCGGGGCATATCATCAACCCCGGGGACAGTTTTGCCGAGCGGCTCGCCGAAGCCATCACCCGGCCGAGCCTGCGGATCATCTACGACTCCCTGACGGCCCAGAGCATGACGCCGGCCAGCACGCCCCGGCGAGTGCCGGGCGGGCACTGGATCGTGTGTGGTTATGGGCGCTTCGGACGCACGGTCAGCCGTCACCTGCGCGAGGCCGGCGTGGCGGTAACGGTCGTAGCGGATCAGGGGCACGCAGGCGACTGCGAAGGTGCCGTCACGGGTAGCCCGCTGGATGCGCGGGTGCTACGGGCAGCGGGCGTGGCGCAGGCCGATGGCATTGTGGTCACCCTCGCCGATGACACGCTCACGCTGGCCGTTACGATGCTGGCACGGGAGCTCAACCCCGCGATCTTCAGCGTCGTGCGCCAGAGCGAGAAGCGCAACACGCCATTGTTCGAGGCGCTCTCCCCCGAAATGGCAATCGTCGCCGGCGATGTGGTGGGCGCGGAAGTACTGCGCATCATCCGTGCCCCACAGCTGTCCTACTTCCTGCGCCTCGCCCGACGCGAGGCCGAGCCCTGGGCGGCGGAACTGCTCCACCGCCTGCAGGCGGCGATCGGCGACAACGTGCCAGACAGCTGGTCGCAGCGCTTCGACGCGCGCTCCGCGCCCGGTGTGGCCACCGTGCTGGCTGCGGGCACCACGCTGCGCGTTGCAGACCTGCTGCTTGCCCGCGACAACGGGGATCCGTGGATGCAGGCCGTGCCCCTCTTGCTGCAGCGCGAATCGGGCAAGGTGCTACTTCCCGACGATGACGAAAGGATCCTGATCGGTGACCAGCTGCTGCTCTGCGGCACCCCACAGGCACGCAGCAGCCTGTTCTGGAACCTTCACGATCCCGACGCTCTGCGCGCCAGTGCAGCGCGCAGAGCGCCGGGAGCGACTACAGTAATCGGTGAATACCCGGGCGGTGCGGGAGCGAGGAATGTCTGAAGAGAGCGCCAGCTGGAAGCAACGTTACGAGTTTGCACTCGAGGCGATAGAGCGCAATGCCAAGGATCACCGTGACTTCACCCAGGAGCTCGTCCGGGCGCTGAACCGGCTCTCGCTCGCCGCTGAGGGTCAGGATGCCGAACTAGACCACGAGCTTCATGATCTGCGCGCTTTCCTGCGCCTGAAGACCCTCTCGCGCGACGTGCTGGCGAGCAAGCTGGACGTACTGGAGGAACAGCTGCGCGCCGTAGCGCGTCGCGAGCAGGTGATCGACAAGCGGGTGGAGACAGCCATCAGCACCCTGCTCGACCAGGTGGAGGCTGCACGTCCGGGCCGCGAGACTGTCCGGGCCGCGCAATTGCTGCGCCGTGAGATGCGCACGGCGGATCCGCTGGATGTGCTTTCACGCGCCGTAGCCCTTCAGGCGGAGACGAGACCACCGCGGGAGCCCCGCCATGAACAAGGCTTTCTGGGCCGGTTGTTCGGACAACGTGATGTTGCGCCCGCTGCCGCCTCCACCCCGCCGCCCGCGGTGAGCGATCCGCCGCATCCGGGCCCGAACATCGAGGCGCTAGAAACCGCGGCTGATGCATCACTTAGTGCATCTGCCCGCACCAGCCTGCGCGAGTTGCTCGAGGCGCTCGCTCCACCCGAAAACAACCCGCGACTGCAGGCCGCTTATGTCTCTGCCACGGAGCGGACCGCGGGCGAGGTGAAACTGGCAACGCTGGGATGGCTCCTTGATGAGCTTCTTCTGCTCTCGCGGGGGGCGCTCCAACAGTGCCGGCAGGAATTCTCGGATTTTCTCGAGCAACTGAGCTCTCGTCTGGTCGCAGCGGCCGAGGGCATCGCCGAGGGCGGAGATCTCGATGCGGAACGCCGCAGCAACAGCGAGGCGCTGAATGACGCGATGCGTGCGGGGATCGAACATCTCCGCGGTGAGATGTCCGGCCCGCGTGACCTGCAAGTCTTGAAGCAGGAGGTGAACGCGCGTCTGAATGGCATCGGCGAGGCGTTCCAGTCGTTCCGCCAGCAGGAAGAACGTATCGGCACCCAGGCGGCCAGCGGCGCCCGGGCACTGGCCGAGCGCGTGATCGAACTGCAGCAGAAGACGCGCTCTGCAGAGCTTGTCATCGAGGAGCAGCGCCGACTCGCAAACACGGACGCTCTCACGCGACTTCCCAACCGCGAAGCCTGGGCCGTGCGCCTGCAACAGGAGCACGAACGCTGGCAGCGCTACAAGCGTCCGCTGTCCATGGCCATTTGCGATATCGATCGCTTCAAGGACGTGAATGATCGCTTCGGCCACGCCGTAGGCGATGCGGTGCTGCGCGCAGTGAGTGATTGCGTGCTGCACGCGCTGCGCAAAACCGACTTCGTGGCCCGCTTCGGGGGCGAGGAATTCGTGTTCCTGCTTCCTGAAACCACGCCTGAGCAGGCTGCTGGCGCGCTGGAGAAAGTGCGCGGAGCAATTGCTGCGCTCTCGGTGGATACGGGCACCCGCAAGGGCATCACGGTGACCGCGTCCTTTGGCGTGGCCGCCTTCACGGAAGAGGACGAACCTGACCGGGTATTCAGCCGCGCCGACGCGGCACTGTATCAGGCCAAAGACGCCGGCCGGGACCGGGTGGTGGTGTACTCCGCCGCGCCGGGCACCTGAGTTGCGTCAGCCGGGCGCTTTCTCCGGGGCCCACGGCGAGGAGGAGCGACTGAGCACGGCCACGAGTGCTAGTACGATGAGCGCTGCGCAGCCTTGGTGCATGACCGCCGGAACCAGGGGCACAACGTTCACCAGCGTGTAAACCCCCAAGGCGTATTGCGCCAGCAAAAGGCCAAGCAACACATCGAGGCCATGGCGCTGGACGCGGTCTCGGGCGCGTTGCGGTATCGCAGCCACAAAGCGCCAACGGCGACCACCAGCAGCGTTCCCAACACGCGGTGCAGGAACTGCACGGTGGCGTGATCCTCCAGCAGATTGACCCACCACGGATCCATCGCCATCACTGCCTCTGCGATCCAGCGATCGCCCATCCGTGGGAATGTGTTGTAACCCCATCCAGCACGCAACCCCGCAACGAAGGCGCCGTAGATGATCTGCACGCCCACCAGGACCGTGAGCAGCCGGAGCAGCGGGCGCGGTATTCCCGCGTGGCCCACAGGCGCAGTGCTTCCTCGCGGGCGTAGCGACAACAGAACCCATCCCAGATAGGCAATGATCGTGAGTGCCAGCCCCAGGTGCGCGGCGAGCCGGAAGTGACTGACGCGCGGTTCATCGACCAGGCCGCTCTTCACCATCAGCCAGCCGACAAAGCCCTGCAAACCGCCAAGGAACAGCGCTACGCCGAGCCGCAATGCAAGAGGGCGTGCAAGGGCGCCGCGAGCGAGAAACCAGAAGAACGGCACTGCGAATACCAGGCCGATGGTGCGTCCGAGCACGCGGTGCACGTATTCCCAGAAGAAGATTCCCTGAAAACCGGCGAGATCCATGTCCGGGTGCGTCAGACGATATTGCGGATACTGCTTGTAGGCCTCGAAAGCCGCAGTCCAGTCGGCATCCGAAAGCGGTGGAACCACACCCATGATGGGCTCCCACTCCACCATCGACAGGCCGGAACCGGTGAGGCGGGTGATGCCGCCGACCACCACCATACTGAAAACCATGGCGATCACGACCGCCAGCCAGAGCCGGACCGCGCGGGCTGAATGCAGGAGTTCAGGGTGTGGTGTCATCGGCTTTGTTCGCCTCGGCTTGCTCTGCCTCGGTGTACTCCGTGAGGGGCTTGGCCAGTTCACCGTAAATGTAATCCGACACCTTGAAAGCCCATCCCTCGACGCGGGCATTGATGGCGCTCGCCTGCGCGGCGGGACCTGGAGCCGGCACTGCGGCCTGTCCTGCGTTGGCAATGTCGGCAGCAGGTGTTGTGTCGACGGTGGCCGTGACGCGGATCCAGTTGCCATCCGCCGCTTTCACGGCATCGATATCGAGCAAGAGACCGTCAAAAAAACGGATCCGGTTACGTGCCAGCGCCGAACCGCTGAACAACGCCGCATCGGCCTTGCGCACATCCTCGGCTTCCGCCGTGAGCACCGCGCGCGCAGCGGCATCGAAGACCGAGTCATAACGCGGCTTACTTCCCTTGGGCAAGGAAGCCACCGTGAGACTTGGCTGATCCTTGGCCGAGCGCGCTGCCTCGAAGCCGCTCCCGTCCGCCACCGTGCGGGTCACACGCTCCACGCCATCGAACTCCAGATTGAGTACCCGGCGATCAATCCAGTCAGTGGGCTCGGCAAAGGCCTGAGGCGAGCGGTCCACAAGCCAGGTATCGTTACTGTCGGCGAGCCGGACATAGCGCCCTCCCCGTCCCTCGGCGGCGTTTCCGATCAGCACACGCCACGCGGGCGCGTCTGCGTCACGCCAGATCTCCACCAGCACCGCCGCACTGCCTTCCTTGCCCGCATCCTCAAGGCCAAGACGTGCGAAAAACTCGGGCTTCGCGGTTTTCTGCTCCACCGCCCGCGCAGCGGCGAGCTCTTTCAGCAGATCGCCGAGCCGCTCCCTGTCGACGCCATAGCCCCCCCGTTCGGAGACACCCCAGTTCTCGCCTTGCCGGACCAGGGTGGAGACTGACTTCCCCTGGCTGAAGCGGAGTCGCGTGATAGTACCGAGATCAGCCTTGAGGCCCGCAAGCCACGGCGTACTCGCGCCGGCTGCGGTCTCTGGCTTGCCTTGCTCGCCGAAGATCACGGCGAGCAGCCCCATCAGGATCACGCCCGCGGCCGCGAGTACCAGACGCCGTTGTTGGCTCATGCGGTGTGCCTCCTCAGGATCCAGCGTGAGTCGCATCGTGGCGCTGGCGACGCCTCAGCCGCAGGCGATGCGCAGCAAAGAGGGCAAGCGTAAGCAACAGCGGCGCCACCACGATATTCAGCAGCTTGAGCAGGCTTCCGAGCTGCTCGATGTCGCCGTCCATGCGATGACGCACATCGCGCAGCTCCTTGCGGATGCGCAGCTTCTGGTCCTGGAAGTCCGCGAGCGCGGCCTCCTGCTCGGGTGACAGCACAAGCTGCTTCGCGTCCTGCTTGCCCGTCTGCAGTTCCTCGAGTCGCTTTTCGGTCTCGTCGAGGCGCTTCTGCAGTTCATCGGCGCTGCTTTGGTACCGGGCCTCGGCACCCAGGCGGATCGACTGGACGCGCTCGAAGGGCCGCGAGAAACGCCCGCGCCCGCGCACCTGTATCAATGCCGAGTTGCCGCTCAGGTTCTCGATGCCGTTCTGCAGGAAAGCGGCGTTGTCGGCCCAGGCCGTGGCAAGACGCTGACCAAAGAAGTCCTGTACCTGCACCCAGAAGCGGTCGGCCAGCATGTCTGCGTCTGCCACGACAACCACGTTGATGTCCTTGGCCTCGGCGATAAAGGCCGCGCCCTCTTTCTGCGGCCCCTTGAAGGCGGATTTCGCCGGACCGCTGATGCGGGCGGCCAGCGTGTAGCGCTGCGCGCCCGGCGTGAACCCCTGCATCAGGATCGCGGGATCCCGCGCTGTCTGCATGCGCATGCTGTCCATAAGACCCGCCTTGTCCGAGCTCTGGAGCAGCGGCTCGAAGCGGGTGGTGGCGCCCTTGGCAGGCGCCAGCGCACCGGTAAAGCCGAGGTTGAGGCTCTCGAGTCGGGCCGTGATCACGTCGCTGCGGGCGGCGTTGTCGGGTCCGAGCCCGAGGAAGCCAGGATGCGCCGTCGGTGGCGCATCCGCCGCGAAACTGATCTGCAGTGCCGTGCCCGGATCGGCCACCACCTTGTCCATGGCGTAGTCGATACCCCAGGCGCTGAACAGCGGACCGAGCGACGAGGCCGTAGCCGAGGGCTCCTGCGGCATCATGGGATTGGGGGACGTTCGCGCCGATTCGCAGTAAGGATCGACGAAGACCATTGCCTTGCCGCCATTCATGACGAACTGGTCGACCGCGTATTGCATCGCCGGACTGAGCGCAGCGGGATGCACCAGCAGGAGCGTGGTGATGTCGGGGTCGATGCTATCGGCCTGCGGGCCGATCGAACGCACCTCGAACCCTTCGCGCAGCTGGTCGATGACCATCCACGCGGGCGTGGGCTGGGACGTCATCATGTCAAAGCCACCGGCGATCTGCAGGCCAGAGACAAGACCGATGACGGGCTTCTTGCTGGCAGTCAGGGCCGAGACGAGCTTGCTCAACTCGTACTCGAGGAACTCTTCCCGCTCGGGCTGGAAAAACGCGATGGTCTGCTTGTCGCCATAGGCATTCGTGGCGGCGAGCCCGAGATACACCTTGTCACCACTGGCATCCAGCGGAACCGCCTGCAGCCCGAACTCGGCGGCCTGATCCTCGGCCTCGGAGAAGGGCTCCGGGTCCACCACGTGCAGCCGGATACGGCCGTCGGCCTCGTGGGCGTATTCCTCGAGCAACTCCCGCACGCGGCGTGCGTAGGTACGCAGTGGCGCCGCCTCGCGCGTTGCCTTGTCGGAAAAGAAGAAATACACATCGATGGGCTCGCCGATGCCGGCGATGATCTCGCGGGTTCCGTCAGAAACCGTGTAGAGCCCGCCCTCCGTGAAGTCGATGCGCAGGCGGCCAAACAGCAGCGTGTTCAGCGCGCTGAAGGTCACGAAGCCCAGCACGAGCAGCAGCAGTGCCACCCGGGGATAGATCTTGCGGTTGGTGTTCATGATTCAGTCCGCCTGCTTTAACTCGATCACCACGGCAGTGGCAGCCAGCCACACCACGGTGAGCGAGACGAAGAACAGCAGGTCGCGCAGGCCGATGACGCCCTTCGAGACCGCGGTGAAGTGCGTGAGGAAACTCATCGACGCGATGGCATCGATCAGCAACTGCGGTGCCCATCCGCTCAGGGCATCGAGCACCAGCGGAAAACCGCTCAGGATGAACAGGAAACACACCACCGCGGTGGTGATGAAGGCAATCACCTGGTTGCGATTGAGCGCCGACATGCAGGATCCGATGGCGAGGAAACTCCCCGCCATCAGCCAGCTGCCGAGGTAGCTCGCGACGATAACCCCGTTGTCGGGTGCGCCGAGGAAATTCACCGTGATCCACAGCGGGAAACTGAGCACGAGCGCAAGGCCGGTAAAGAGCCATGCCGCCAGGAACTTGCCGAGCACCGCCTGCATTCGCGTGAGCGGCAGGGTGAGCAGCAGCTCGATGGTGCCGCTCTTGCGCT
>CAJADV010000655.1 GCA_903938575.1 uncultured Gammaproteobacteria bacterium | reverse complement strand
GGCATGGTTGCCTCGCGTTCCATGGGGCGCCGGGTGAGCTCTAAACAGTGCCCCTTCGGCTTTGCCGAGATGCCAGCGGATTTCATCAATGCTTATGTGCTGGGCAGCCTTGGCAATACCGGCACCAGCATGGGTGCCTGCGCCTCCTTCCTGTACAACCTGCGGCTGGCAGCAGCGGACATCCAGTCGGGTCGCGCTCTGGTGGCGGTGGTGGGCAATGCCGAGGCCCCTATCACGCCCGAAGTGATCGAGGGCTACGCCGCCATGGGGGCGCTCGCCACCGACGACGGGCTCCGCGCCCTCGACGGTCTGGATCGCGCGCAGCAGCCTGACCATGCGCGGGCCTGCCGTCCCTTCGCCGATAACTGCGGCTTCACCATCGCCGAGTCCGCGCAGTTCGTGGTGCTGATGGACGCCGAATTGGCGCTGGAGATGGGCGCCAGCATTCACGCGGCAGTGGCCGATGTGTTCGTGAACGCCGATGGCTACAAGAAATCGATCTCGGCGCCGGGCGTGGGCAATTACCTCACCATGGCTCGCGCGGCGGCCTTGGCGCGGGCCATCGTGGGCGAGGACGGTTTGCGTCATCGCTCCTTTGTGCAGGCACATGGCACCGGCACGCCGCAGAACCGCGTCACCGAATCGCACATCCTGAACGAGACGGCGCGCGTGTTCGGCATCCGCGACTGGCCCGTGTGCGCCCTGAAGAGCTATCTCGGCCACTCGATCGGCGCTGCCGCCGGTGATCAGGTGGTGATGACGCTGGGCACCTGGGCACATGGCTGGCTGCCCGGCATTCTCACGGCCTCCAGCAATGCCGCCGACGTCCACGCTACGCATCTCGACATCCTGCGCCGGCACCGCGATTGTGATCCCGCGGAGCTCGACGTGGCGCTGATCAACGCCAAGGGTTTTGGCGGCAACAATGCCAGCGCCACCTTGCTCTCGCCGCATGTGGCGCGGCGCATGATGGAAAAGCGTTTTGGTGCCGAGGCGATGAATGACTGGCGCGCGCGCAACGAGGCAGTGCGTGTTGCCGCAGCCGATCACGACACGCGCGCCACCGCCGGCGAGGCGCCGCCGATCTACCGTTTCGACCACGGTGTTCTGCACGGCGAGGACTTGAGCTGGGATGCCGAGGCTATGCGTGTGCCCGGTTACGCTCGTGCCATCGATCTGGCGCAGGATTCTCCCTACACCGACTGGCAGTGATACCGTTCCCGAATCCACCGGAGATCCACACATGGACTACTCGCACAGCTATTCGCTGGAGATGCCGATCGCCTTGCCCGCAGCCTGGCAGAAGCTGCGTGATCTCGGTGTGGCGCACCACTACGTGCCGGGGCTCACCGGCACAGAAATAACCACCGCAGCACGCGAGGGCGTGGGTGCCAGCCGCCGCGTGTTCCAGTCCGGTGGGCGCTGGCTCGACGAGACCGTCACGGAGTGGGTCGAGGGGCATGGTTTCGAGATCCGTCTGCACCACGGCAGTGAGGGCATGGTCGCGCCGTTCCGCGAGGCGACGTTCCGTTACTGGCTGGATGCCGCCGGGACCTCGGGCACGCGCCTCACGCTGACGCTGGCGTATTCACTGCGCTGGGGCTTTTTCGGGCGTGTGCTGGAGCGCCTCGCGATGGGCCGTGGGGTTGCCGGCAATCTGCGGGATGTTGCGCTAGGCCTGCGCGAGTACTACCTCAGCGGCACGCCGGTGAGCGCGGCGCGCCGGGCAGAGTTGAAGCGTGCTCAGTAGGGATTGGCCGAGAGCACGCCATTGCTCACCGAGATCGTGTAGGAGCCCAGCGACGGACGGTTCGCCAGGTTGAACGTGCCACCCGCCGGCACCTTCCAGATCTTGAAGTTCGCGTAGCTGAGGGGCTGTTTGGCGGCCACTTTGTCTGTGCCGCTGATCGCGTGGTCAGCAAGGACGAAATAGCCCGTGGACGGTGCGCCGGGGTTGCCATAGACCGTGGCGAGGCCGTTGGCGTCTACCACGATGGACGTCTGTTCATCGGCTGCCACGCCCATCACGCTGGTGGCGTAACCATCCTTGATCTGCCGGGCCAGAAAGCCCATCAGGCGCCCCATCCGGTCGCGCGTGACGAAGTGCTGGTCGGTGATGGTCTCTGCCATGAAGGGCCAATTGAAAAAGCCGCGCGTGAATGTGGCGCCGCGGTGATAGGGGTTGGCGAGGATGTCCGCGGATGTGACGCCAGCCACGCAGGCGTCATAGGCCGTGGGGCTCTGTATGGCCATGCCGGCGCTGGTGCCGCCCACGGCGCCGTGCTTCTGCTCCAGCACGTATTCCACGGCGGTCTCCACCGGGGTGCCCTTGAACAGGGTCACGTAATTGCACTGATCGCCGCCCGCGAAAAACACCACTTCTGCGTTGCGAATGGTGGTGTTGATAGCGGCCGCCGCGGTGTCGGTGCGTTGGGTGATCACCAGAGTCTCTACCGAGTCGACGCCGTTCATGGCGTAGATGTAGTCGTTGTAGCCGTTGGAGCCGGTGGCGCGCAGGATCACCACATCGACCTTGGTGCTGCAGGCGCCGCCGGCGCAGCCGCGCGCCAGATCGATCATGGCCTGCAGCGCGGAGTCCACATCCAGACCGCCGCCGCCCAGATTGAGAACCGGGCCGTGGAGGGTGGGCTCGGGATTCGCCGCGGAGCCGGTCAGGTAGCGGGTTACCTTCGCGGTTGCTGCCTGGGGTAGCAGAAGCGCGGCACACAGGGCGAGCGGAACAACGCGCATGGGATCACCTTTTGCGTCAGGGGTGTGGAGGCATTCTATGTCGCTTGCGGCCGGAATGCGCCCCTGCGGTGGCGCCGTTGCAATCGCCCTCTGGCATTGGCAGAGTGCGGCAACACCGCGACTGGCAATTGTATGGACACACTGGAGGCATTGCTCGGCCGCTCGTCTGCCTCACGGCTAAGCGAGCCCGCGCCGCAGGGCTTGGTGCGGGAGCGCATTTTCCGCTCTGCGCTGCGTGCTCCGGATCATGCGCGGCTGCGGCCCTGGCGCTTCCTGGTGGTGGAAGGCGAGGGGCGCGATCGCTTGGGCGACGCGCTGGCCCGAGCTATGCAGCGGCGTGACGGTGCAGTCGACGAGCCCACACTGCAGAAATTGCGCGTCAATCCCCTGCGTGCCCCGCTACTGCTGTTGCCCGTGGCCGATGTGCGCGAGCACCCCAAGGTCCCCTTGCTGGAGCAGCAGATGTCGGTCGCTTGCGCTGCCCAGTGCATTCTTCTCGCGGCGCATGCCGAAGGTTTTGGCGGCATCTGGCGCAGCGGTTCCATCGCGTATTCGGCCGAGCTCCACGCCGAACTCGGCCTTGCCGACAGCGAACAGCTGCTCGGTTTCCTGTACCTCGGCACGCCGGTGGCCGCGTCAGCGCGTCCCGTTGCGGACCCTGATCCGAAGCAGCATTTCAGGCCCTGGCCACCACTGCCCCTCACCTGAGCAATCCTCATATGCAGATTCCCGCCTGCGAAACCCTGGTTCTGTCTGTCGATGCGCACGTTGCGCATGTCGAGCTGAATCGTCCCGACAAGGCGAACGCCATGAGCGCTGCCATGTGGGAGGAACTCGAGAGGTGTTTCCGCTGGTGCAGCGACGAACCCGATGTGCGCGTCGTGGTGCTGTCTGCGCGTGGCAAGCATTTTTGTTCGGGCATCGATCTGCAGATCTTCGCCACACTCGATGATCCCGCACAGGAACCCGCGCGGCGTGCCGAAGGCCGGCGTGACACCATCCTGCGACTGCAGGGTAATCTCACAGCCATCGAGCGCTGCCGCAAGCCCGTACTGGCGGCGATCCACAACACCTGCATCGGCGGTGGCGTCGATATGGTCTGCTGCGCCGATATCCGCTATGCCAGTGCGGACGCCTGGTTCTCCATCAAGGAAATCGACATTGGCATGGTGGCCGATGTCGGGACCTTGCAGCGCCTGCCCCGTCTGATCGGCGATGGCCTCGTTCGCGAGCTCGCCTACACGGGCCGGCGCATGGACGCTGCCGAAGCCCTGCAGGGCGGCCTTCTCACCCGGGTTTTCCCGGACCGCGAAGCGCTTCTGGCCGGCGTCATGGAGATCGCCCGCGCCATCGCGGCACGTTCGCCGCTCGCAGTGCGCGGGACCAAGGAACTCATCCTGTACGGGCGCGACCACAGCGTCGAGGATGGACTGCGCTACATCGCCAACTGGAACGCGGGAATGCTGAGCATCGAGGACCTCTCCCGCTCCCTTGCCGCGGGGGGCAAGCCCGAGGGCATCGACTACCCGGGCTGACAGGTACGCAAATTGCTGGGGCCGGTTGATCCGCAGTCCAACAGGCTGAGGACGGGGGTTTATGCCCGGCCCTTGCACCGCGAGCGTGCGAGCTTCGGTTTATTGCACCCGAATAACGCATAAATAACGATCCAGATCTGGAGGTTCCGATGATGTCTGTTCCGCGCCCCGTGTTGCGGGGGCTGATCCTGCTCGCGTCCCTGTTGTTCCCAGCCTTGTCGCGCGCCGCGGACACGCCGGTTGCGGATACCGGCAACTCGGCCTGGATTCTCAGTTCCACGGCGTTGGTGCTGTTCATGACACTGCCGGGACTCGCGCTTTTTTACGGCGGTCTGGTCCGCAGCAAGAACGTGCTTAACGTTCTGATGCAGTGCTTTTCCATTGCCTGTGTCTCCTCGCTGCTCTGGTACCTGGTGGGCTACAGCATTGCCTTCGCACCGGGTAATGGTTTTGCCGGGGGACTGGACAGGGCGCTGTTGCTCGGCATGGACAAGAGCACGGTGAGCGGGACTCTGCCGGAATCGGTGTTTGTGATGTTCCAGATGACCTTTGCCATCATCACGCCTGCGCTGATCATCGGCGGTATCGCCGAGCGCGCACGCTTTTCCGCGGTGATGCTCTTCTCCGCGGCCTGGCTGCTCTGCGTGTATGCGCCGGTCACGCACTGGGTGTGGGGCGGCGGCTGGCTGCAGCAGATGGGTCTGCTCGATTTTGCCGGTGGCACGGTCGTGCATATCACCGCTGGCGTGGCCTCGCTGGTGTGCGCGCTGGTGGTGGGGAACCGTCACGGTTTCGGACACACCGCGATGCCGCCGCACAACATGACCATGACCGTCACTGGTGCCGGCATGCTCTGGGTCGGCTGGTTTGGGTTCAACGCCGGCAGCGCGCTTGCGGCCAACGGCGATGCCGGCATGGCCATGCTGGTGACGCATCTCTCTGCGGCGGCAGGCGCCTTTACCTGGCTCTGCATCGAGTGGGTCCGCTTCGGCAAGCCGAGCGCGCTGGGCGCGGTGACGGGGATGGTCGCAGGGCTGGGTACCATCACGCCGGCCTCGGGTTTCGTGGGGCCTGCCGCTGCGGTACTTATCGGGGTTACGGCGGGCTTTGCCTGTTTCTTTGCCACGCTGTGGCTGAAGCGCGTGATGTCGGTGGACGACTCTCTGGATGTGTTTCCAGTGCACGGAGTCGGTGGCGTGATCGGCACCTTGGCCGTGGGCATTTTCGCCAGCAGCGGGCTCGGGGTCTTCAGTGGTCAGGGCCTGCGCGAGGGCGTCAGCATCGCCGGGCAACTTGCCACGCAGGCTTGCGGGGTCGCCGCCGTCGCTCTGTACACGGCCTTTATGACTTGGTTACTGCTCAAGCTGATCTCGTTCCTGACCCCGCTTCGGGTTACCGTCGAGGAAGAAACCGAGGGGCTTGATATCGTGCTGCACAACGAACGTGGCTATGACCTCTGAGCCGCGTGGCGGCTATGACCTCTGAGCTGCGCCACTTCAGGCTTTTCCACACGGCGGGCTGCCACCTCTGCGAGTGCGCGGAGGAGCTGCTCGCTCCACTTCTGGCTCAGCAGGGGTGGGTGGTGGAGTTGGTCGATATCGCCGGCGACGATGCGCTTGAAGCCCGCTACGCAGTGCGTATCCCGGTGCTGCGTGAGGTGTCTTGTGGTGTGGAGCTAGGCTGGCCTTTTGACGAGGCCGCAGTACTCGCGGCGTTCAGCCCGGCTCCAGTGCCTGCAGGGCCCCGCTGACCCAGTGCAGGCTCTCGAGGTAGGCGCTCTCAGCGTCTGCCTTGGTGATGCCGATTGCCGCCAGTCTCTCCCAGGGCACTGCGTCCCAGGTAGCCGTTTCGAACGCCGTGGCTGCGCTCAGCAGGGCGCCAGTGTCTCCCTCCAAATGAAGCAGCGCACCCACCGGCGTGGCGCTGGAGTTCAGTACGTGGAGCAATTCGGGCAGTGGCCTGTCGAGGAAGGCGTCCAGCAGCGACAGCGTGCCGGTCTCGAAGGCGCGTGCGGCGAGCACAGGTCCGCACAGCAGGCCGAGCTGCTCGCAGAAGCGTGATCGCGCGAGGGCGAGTCTCAAGAGCTCGCGAGGCTTGTGGGTGATTCCCGCAAGGATGGCGATACAGGCGCGCCCGGCTGTTCGCGGTCCCAGTCGCGCGATCACCTCGGCGGGCGTGTGGAGCACGGCTTGCGTGTCTCCGTCCGGCCCATTGGCAAGGTTCAGCAGACGCAGTCGCGTCATGGGGTCACACGGGATCGCCGAGGCCAGTGCGGGCGCGTGATCCTGCGCCCGCAATAGCGCACCAATCGCGCTCAGTATGGCCGCCTCGTCCACGCCGGGGCGCTCGCCGTGAAAGGTCTGCGGGTGAGCCAGGAAAAAGCCCTGGAAATAACTGAACCCCAGATCCACGCAGTGGTTGTGCATTTCCCAGGACTCGATCTTCTCGGCCAGCAGGCGCACGGGATAATTGCGGAGCTTGCGCACTTCCATGCGCAGTTCTGGCTCCGACATCGCCAACACGTCGAGCTTCACGAAGTCGGCGACCTCGAGCATGGGCGCGAGCGCAGCGTGGTGGCGGAAATCATCCAGCGCGATCCGGAAGCCGCGTTCGCGCAAGGCACGCAGTCCCGCAATCACGCCGGGCGTGGCCGGCACGTCCTCCAGCACTTCGACGACAAGCTGCGGTGGCACGGGCGAAGGCGGGTGCAGCACCAGGTGCTCGGTGAAATTGATGAATACCGGCTTGCCCTCGCTGATGTTGGTTATGCCGGTCGGTCCGAAGGCATCGAGCAGCAGTTGCGAGGAGGCGGCGCTGCCATCTGGCGCGGTGGCTCTATCCGGATCAATCGAGCGGTGCAAGAGTTCGTAGGCGAAGACGTTCAGCGCTGCATCGAAAATCGGCTGGCGTGCCAGCAGCAGGATGCGGCCTGGTCCCGCTCCGCCGCTGTCAGTGCGATTCTGCATGCGGGCGCTCCGGGATGCCGATCATGCGCTCGTCTGGCCGGATCATGGGGGCCTGAGTGCCCCCGAGATAGGCATAGATCACGGCGAAGGAAAGCACGTTCTGCACGTACTGCCGCGTTTCCCGGAACGGGATGGTCTCGGTGAAGAGGTCGTGGTCTACGGGTGTGGCAAGACGGCGCAGCCATTGGCGTACGCGCCCGGGGCCGGCGTTGTAGGCGGCGGCGGCCAGTATGCGGTTCTGGCCGAAATCATCGAGCATGTTGCGCATGTAGTGACTGCCCAGCTGCACGTTGGTGGCAGGGTCGAGGAGGTCGGCGCTGCCGCGGTAACGCAGGCCCGAACTGCGGGCCGTTTGCTGGGCCGTCGTGGGCATCAGTTGCATCAGGCCCATGGCCCCGACAGGTGAGCGTGCGGTGGGGTTCAGGGCGCTTTCCTGGCGCGCGATGGCGAAGAGCCAGTTGGGGTCGAGTCGCTGACGGCGCGCTGCTGCAGTGAATTGGTCCCGGTAGATCACGGGGAAGCGCAGGCCCAGATCGTTCCAGTCTCCGGCCTGTGCGACGGAGGTTATGGCCAGTGTGTGCCAGCCCCAGCCGTCGGCGAGTCGGGCCGCTGCGCGCCTCGACTGCGGATCGAGACGCACGCTCGTGTAACCGAACTCGCGCCGCGAGGCGAGGATATCGCCCGTGACAAAGAACTCCCGCGCCCGGGCAATTCCGGGGATGCGTCCGGCGGCCTGAAGCACGGCAGGCGTTATCTCGGGAGTCTCGTGCTGCATCTCGTACGGCGCTCCGATACGCTCTGCCGCAAGGAAGCCGTAATAGCTCCGCGTCATGCGCACCTTGGCGAAGCGCTGGTGGAGGTCCTCTTTGGATTCGCGTCCGCGAACCTCGGCGGCGCGCGCGCCCCAGTACGCCCATCGCTGCGCTGCGCTCTCGGCGCCTGCGGCGAGCCCTCCAGCTGCGCTCACGCCATCCCAGTCGCCTGCACGCAGCGCATAGCGCAGTGCATCGTCGGCGAGCTTTTCTTCGACTACCCCGGGGCGCAGCCCCAGCACCCAGTGCAGCGCCTCCCCGGGCGAACCCACAGCAAGCCCCGCGGCCACGGCGGGCGCGGCAAGACGCTGCCCTGCGGGATCCAGAATGCCAGCGCGCGCCAGACGCTCGAAGCCCTCACGCGCTGCCGCTGCATCAGTTCTGGCCAGACGCGTGATGCCGTAGGCCGCAATCTGCGCATGCCGGGCGTTATCGGCCCGAAAGCGCCCCGCGTCGCTCAGCCGTGCGGGCCGCTCGTGTATCTCGAGGAAGAGGCGGGCATCGGCCCCCAGTGGCTCGTCGAGAAATCGCTGCAGGTAGCGCGCGAGCTCTACCTGACCTGCAGTCATGGCGAGCTCCAGCCGCTCCCAGGCCGCGGTGGGCGTCGGGTTGCCGCGCGCCAACCAGGGCGCAAGCGCACGGTCGCAGGTTCCGGGGAGCGAACGCGGGCTCTGCCATATGCTTGCCGACTCGGTACTCGCTACTGCGGTGGATCCGGTCTGCCAGAGCGCATGGATCCGGGTGCAGCGCGTCTCGATGGATGCGCCATCCTCGCGGTAGGTGTCCAGATACTCTGGCCAGCGGCCCTTTGCGTCGAGCACCTTCAGCCAGGCCTCGCGCAACCGTGCGCCGGGCAGCTGATCGCCGTAGCGTTCGAGGAAGGCATTGATCTGATCCGCGC
>CAJADV010000654.1 GCA_903938575.1 uncultured Gammaproteobacteria bacterium | reverse complement strand
GGGGGCAGCCAGACGGGCTTTACAACTAGCGCGGACGGAAGCGGATCGGCACCTCGCAGTAGCCCTGCAGAAACTCGGTGAACGTGCGGCGGCAGCGCTGTTGCTGCACCTCGTACTCCGGGATCGCGGCAAAGAGTTCTTCGAGGATGATTTTTCCCTCGAGGCGGGCAAGATGCTGCCCGATGCAGGCGTGTATGCCGGCGCCGAACGCCAGGGTGCGTGGCGGGCGCCGCGAGATCTGGTATTGGTCGGCCTCGGGAAACTCCCGCTCGTCACGGTTGGCCGAGGCGAACAGGAACATCACGTTCTGTCCGGCGCTGATGGTCTTGCCGTGCAGCTCGAGGTCTGCCACCACCCGGCGTCCGAGCACATTGGTGGGCTGGTCGTAGCGGGCGGTTTCGGCGAAGGCGTACGGGATCAGCGCGTGGTCTGCGCGCACCTCGGCATACTGCTGCGGATGTTGCGCCAGGTAGTAGACCGTGCCGGCCGTTACCAGTGCGATGGTGTCGGAGCCAGTGACGGTGAAGGAAAAAATACTGAAGTAGATTTCCTCGTCGGTCATCTGCTTGCCGTCGATGGCGAACTCGAGCCAGGTGTGGATTTGCGTGCCGGGCGGGGGTGGATTGCGGCGGTACTGCCGCACCAGCGCCATGGTGTATTCGTAGATTTCCCCGAAGGCCTTCATGCCCTGCGGCGTTGTGCCCCGATGGCCCGGTTCGCGGTGATAGAAAACATCGAGCAGGCTGCGGATATGTGCGATCTCGGCGTATTGCAGCCCGATGAAGTCGGCGATGGTGCGCAGCGCCACCTCGGTGGCAAGCGCGTGCACGTCGATCTCGCCGCTCTCCAGTCCTGCGGCCATGAGGCTGCGCGTCCGTGTGCGTAGCGTGTCTTCGAGCAGGGCGACTGCATTCTTGGCGTAGAGGCGGTTCACCGCGTTCTTGTGGAGCGTGTGCTCGGGCGGATCCATGAACACCATCGCCGAGGGTTTGGGCCCGTCCACCAGCAGCATGTCGATGCTGGTGCCCATGGTCGCGGTGAAGTGGGTACGGTCGTTGCTGGCCTGCAGCACATCCTCGAAGCGTGACAGCGCCCAGGTGTTCAGGTCCTCTACGAAGTACGCGGGCTCTTCATCGCGCATGCGGCGGAACACCGGCCAGGGGTTCGCGAGGAACGCTTCGGAGAACGGATGGTAGTCATTGGACATGGCAGGACCCTGATGGCGGAGCCGTTCGAGGCGACGGCGGACTGCCGCGGCACACTCGGGCCGCAGGCACGTATCGGAATGATCGTAGGCTGTACCGATACTCAGGTTGTACTCGTTTTTTGTCGCCGCCGCAGCACGCTCGGCGCTGGTGGACAATGAGCTGTCGTTTCCGGCATCTTGAACAACGCTAGGGCGCACCCTTGCAGCCCGTGCCGGCTCTCGCGGTGATCGGGCGCCACGTGCCACGCCAATAGCGAGTTTCAACCGAGCGCCGGCGGTCGTTATCATCGATCGCACCGGCATGACCCAGACGGAAGGCTTCGATGGATTTTGAATTCACTCCGGATGAACTGCTGTTTGTAGAGGAAGTGCGCGCGTTCATCCGCGAGCAGGCCCTGCTACCAGACGCCGCCGACGTCATGGCGCCCGATCGCGATTCCGACGCCATGCTCGCAGACACGCCGGCGCGCCGGCGCTTCAACCGGGAAATGGCCAAGCGCGGCTATCTCGGCCTGTCCTGGCCCAAACAGTACGGTGGCAGCGAAAAAAGCGGCATCTACGAATTCCTGCTGAACGAGGAACTGGCACGGGTGGGCGCGCCGCTGATCGGCAAGGGCGTGGGCATCGTGGGCAAGACACTGATCCGCCATGGCTCGGAGAAGCTGAAATCCGAGTTCCTGCCGAAAATCCGCAACGCCGAGATCGAGTTCGCGCTTGGATACTCCGAGCCCGGCGCTGGCTCCGATCTGGCCGCCCTCAAGGTGAAGGCCGAGCGCAGCGGCGAGGGCTGGTGTTTCAACGGGCAGAAGACCTGGAACACCTCGGCGCACTTCGCTGACTGGTACTGGCTTGCCGCCCGCACCGATCCGCTGGCCCCCAAGCACAAGGGCATAAGCCTTTTCCTGGTGCCGATGAACCACCCCGGCATCACCGTCCAGCCGATCCGGACGCTGGGCGAGCACCGCACCAATCACGTGTTCCTCGATGATGTCTGGGTGCACGACGACTACCGCGTGGGGGAGCTGAACAAGGGCTGGACCTACATCAGCGAGGCGCTGGATCTGGAGCGCTTCACGATCTACCCGTTCAGCCCGCTCGAGGTGAAGTTGGAGCAGATGTGGAAATACGTGCGCGGCGTCCAGCGCAACGGCCGCGCCCTGATCGCGCTCCCGGAAGTGCGTCGCGAGATGGCGCGCATCGTGGCGCAGGTCGAGACCGCCAAGATGCTGCAGCGCAGTGTTATTTTCTCCGCTTCGCAGGGTGGCGTGCCTACCGTGGAGGCCGCCATGTGCAAGCTCTACACGACCACGCTCTCGCAACGCATGGCCAACACCATGATGAACATGCTTGGGCCCGATGCGCTGCTGCACAAGTCCTGCCCCGACGCGCCTGCTGGCGGCAAGTGGGAGTGGGTCTACCGCTCGAGCCCCTTAGACACCATCGGTGCCGGCACCTCGGAGATCCAGAAAAACATCATCGCGCGCCGTGGTCTGGGGCTTCCCTGAGAATCTGAGGAGCAGGCAGTGCACCTTGCTTCGAACCGCCCCCGGGCACACGCAAGCGCTGCTGTACGAGCGGCATCGCTACCCATTCATTTCATTGTCCAGTCGAGTCACGCCTGATGGATCTCTCTTTCAGTGAAGAGCAAGTAATGCTGCGCGACCTGACGCGGCGGCTGTGCGAGGACTTCGTCCCGTTGCCGGTGTTGCGTACGCTCGAAGGGACCGAGCCCGGGTACTCGGCCGATTTCTGGCGGGCGCTGGTCGATGCGGGCCTGCCGGGGCTAGTCATCGATCCGGCGTTTGACGGGCTGGGGCTCGGCGCGACCGAGGCGATGATCGTGCACGAGGAGTTCGGACGTACGCTCGCGTTGTCGCCGCATCACACCAGCTCGCTGCTGGCGGCCAGCCTGATCGGCGCGGCCGGCGACGAGGCGCAGCGCAGTCGCTGGCTCCCGGCCATCTCCAACGGTACTGCGATCGTGAGCGTTGCGAGCCTGGAGCCCGGCTGCGGCTTCGCGCTCGAGGACATCCAGTGCCGCGCGTTGCGTGGCGCGCAGGGCTACCGCCTCTCGGGCACCAAGCACCTTGTGCCTTATGCCTCGAGCGCGCAGGCGGCGCTGGTGCTGGCGAGAACCGGCCCTGCGCCCGCCGATGTGATCGCGTTGATCGTCGATCTCGCGAGCCCGGGCGTGTCGCTTCGCTACCAACCGAACCATGCCAGCGAGGCGCGCTTTCATATTGATTTCGCGGACGTGCTGATTGCTGCGGAAAATGCGCTGAACGGCGGCGAGTCCATCGCGCAGGCCTGGCACGAGGCGATGTACGCCGCGCTGATTCCCATCGCCGCACAGGCCGTTGGTGCTGCCGCGAGGGCGCACGAAATAGCGGTGGAGTACGCCAAGGTGCGGGAGGCTTTCGGCAAGCCCATTGGCGCGTTTCAGGCGATCGCGCACAGCCTTGCCGATGTGGCCGTTGAAGTGGCGGGTTGCCGCATGCTGGTGCGGCAGGCGGCGTGGGCGAGGGACAGCGGCCATGCCTTCCACCGGCTCGCGGCCATCGCCAAGCTGCAGGCCTGCGAGATGTTCCGCCGCGCGGCAGCGGTGACCATACAGGTGCACGGCGGCATGGGTTTCACCACGGATGCCGATCCGCAGTTGTTTTTCCGTCGCGCCAAGCAGTTGCAACTGCTCGATTGGGACACCGATTTTCTCGAGGAGCGCATCGTCGAGATGTGCTTGCAGGAGACGCTGGATCCCGGTGCTGTCTCGCATGTCTGAGTCGCGGCTGCGCCGCCAGCAGGAGGGCTAGGCCGGTGTTCAAGGACCAGACGGCGATCGTCGGGATCGGCCAGACCGCCGTTGCCAAGTCCCTGCCCGAGACCGAGCTCGAACTCGCCTGCGAGGCCGTGAAGCGGGCGCTCGATGACGCCGGCTTGAAGCCCGCGGATGTCGACGCACTGGCCTGCTACACCTCGGAGCAAACTCCGGAGTTCGAGCTCGCCCGTAACCTTGGCTTGGGCGAGCTGCATTTTTTCTCGCAGTCGCCCTATGGCGGCGGCGCCGCGTGCGGTGCGATCGGACAGGTCGCACTCGCCATCGCGGCCGGTGTTGCGCGCGTGGGCGTGGTGTGGCGCTCGCGCAAACGCAGCGCGCCGGGAACGCGCATCTGGGCGGGCGTGCAGGAGCGTGTGACGGACCACTGGAAATGGTCACGGCCGTCGGGACTGTTGCGGCCTGCCGACGAGGTGGCGATCCTGATGCGCCGCTACATGCACGAGTTCGGCGTCTCGC
>CAJADV010000653.1 GCA_903938575.1 uncultured Gammaproteobacteria bacterium | reverse complement strand
CGGCTTCGTGAAAATATGTCACTTTGCCTGATTTCCGAACGCAACCAATCACCGTCACCGCCATTCCAGCGGCGATCACACTGCCAATGATGGTGCCGAGACGCAGTCGTGATCGCTTTGACGTTGGTGGAGTGGTGGTCTTGTTCATAATCGTTCGGTTGTAAGTGAACTGGACCTTCAATGTAGCAACTGGAGCGCTGCGAGAGTGCCTCGTACAGGATCTCGGCTATCGCCGCGCTGGCAGCGTGTCGATTCATTGACTCACTCCCGCGCTGCTGTGCGGGTAGTCTCTAACCAAGTGCCCGTTGACATCCCACTTCCGGCCGCGCTTGTCCAACAATTCAACGATTTGCTGGCGGATGTCCGCGTGGCGCTCGTGCAGGCCATCGGGGAGCGAATCCAGATGCAGCACGGCGGCCGCGCGGCGGCTCGGGTCCTCGGACTCGACAAGACGCTTGGCTGGCGTGTCTTCAAGACCGCGTACTCCAGCGACGAGGCCGGCCTGCTTGCCGTGTTCCCCGGGCGGCGCGCGTGGGGACTGGTGATCGAGGCGCTCCAGCAACTTAATTTTCCTACGGCGGCCGTGGCGGCGCTTGAACGCACGCTGGATGAGTTGGAACGATTCATCGAAGCCAACGGCATTCCGCGACATGCGCTCTTGGAGTGGCTGCACAGCCTGGAGCGGCCGGACGAGGAAGAGTTGCAGATGGTTGCCCTCCGCAAGCAGGCCGCCGAGGCGTACCGCGCATCGTTCGGCCTCTATGAACAAGCTTGCATGTCCGCGACCCTCATTGCCCCTTCGAGCACCGCCGGGCTCGGGTCCTTAGCAGGGGTCCGACTGATCGATGGCCCGGAGCGCAACCTGACTGCTGGTCCGCACCCCATCTATCGCCAGATGATGACGTGGAACAAGGAAAAAGTAGATCGCTCGGCAGGTCAGTCGTCATTTCCGATTGGCGCAATCCGCGCGCCGCTGTTGCCGGAACTCTCCTCCGAAGGCCTCACCGACGATGAGCTCCGAGTGAGCACCAGGCACGGGCGGCGCGAGTTTGACTTCCTCGGTGGGCGTGCCTCTCGTAAGGAGCCGATGTACTTCAGCTTCGCGGAAATGTGTGAGGCGGTCGGACCGATGTGGTCTGACGGCGTGGATCCCGAGGATCGCGTTGAGTCCGTGAATCCGATCGAGATCCCGTGCAGCCGCATGGTCTACGACGTCCTCATTCACCGCGATATGCCGCTCGGCGGTCCGGTGGAGGGTGACCTCTACAAGGCGGAACGCCCGCGCGAAGCCGGCGACCAGATCAACCGCCAGATCCGCCTGCGCTGCAATGCAAAGTTGATGGAGTTGGATTCGTCCGTGGTATCGGCATCGCTCGGCCGCCGGGGCGAGACATACCGAGCGCTGCTGGCACATGGCGCAGCCATGCTGGGCACCACGCTTGCCGACTTCCGCGTCTACCGGATAGACATCAAGTATCCACCGCTTTCCTCGGTCTGCGTGATCGGTTGGCCGCTGCCTGTGCGCCGGTAACGGGGCCAGCCTCGCTCGGCACCAGCCTTGGCGACTACCGGATCCACCGGATAGCGGTCGAGTACCCGCCGATCACAGCGATGTGCGCCATCCGTTGACAGTTGCTCGTGACGAGGTCCCCCCCGCAGTCCATACTGCGGGGGGCGTGTGCGTTGCGGCGGGGGGCTCCGCAAAGGTCGTTCTCAGAAATCTGCTCACAAGTGCCTCTAGAGGCGGTTGCTCTGATGGTTCGGGGGGATGGTTTTGCGTGTTGTAGGTAGACACACCACTTTGGTGCGTCAATTCAGCTCCATCGAGACCACCATGAAGACCACGCATCTCACCGCCTCCGCCCTGTTTGTCTCCGTGGTTGCCGCCTCCGGCGCCCACGCTGCCATGACCGGCGTCACCGCCACCAACTACTCAGTGACCGATGGTGCTCGTCGCTACTCCGTGATGGATGTCTACGTTGACTGCACCGGTGCGTATGACAAGCTCGTCAACTTCTACGGCACTACCAGTTCCACCAGTATGGTGGTGACTTCTATCAACGGAGCCGCCTATAACGGCCCATCGATCGTTGCAGGAAACGGCGCGGGATTCGCGCAAGCGGCCGGTACCAGCTGGATGCCCGCTGCCGGTGCTGCAGGTAATGCGTGGGACTCCTTCGTCACGATCGGTGCACGCACGCAGGACGCTGCTACCGCAGGAATCGCCGCTGACAACTACTTCACGAACGCCACCACTGTGGGCGCTGACACGGTCGATGGTGGAAGTACCTTGCAAGGCAACTACGCAGGCGCCGGCTGGTACACGAACCTCCCCACGGGCAACCACGTCTACGCCGGCACCTACGCCGACAAGCGCATCATGCTCGGACGCTTCAGCGTGGAGACTACGAACCTCTCCACCACCGACGTGTTGACCCTGCAGTTCAAGGGCAACGTGACCATGCGGGTGGACGGCCTCACTGCAGGCGCGGGCACGGTGATCCAGCCGTCATTCAACGAGACCTTCACCTACGGCTTCGTGCCGGCACCGGGTGCAGTGGCGCTCCTTGCGCTCGCGGGCCTGGTGGGTAGTCGTCGCCGCTGAGTTCACACCGTTCACAATCTCTCAGAAAGAAAACCTTCATATGCACATCAAGCTCACATCTTCATCGTTCGTCGCTCAGTCCTTCATTCTTGTTGCCGCATGCGTGGCCGCGCCTTTGTTTTGTGCGGCTAGTGCGTCGGCTGACATCAATGGCTTTGTTACGGCTTGGGGTTACAACGATTTCGGTCAATGCACTATTCCTGGCTCTGCCACGAGCGGCGTTTCTGCTATCGCGGGTGGTGTCTACCACACCATCGCTCTGAAAGGTGGCGCGGTTCTGGCTTGGGGGCGCAACTCCGAGGGTCAATGCACCATTCCTGCCTCTGCCAAGAGCGGCGTTACTGCTATCGCGAGTCGTTACGAAAACACCATCGCTCTTAAAGATGGTGCGGTTCTGGCTTGGGGTAACAACGGCAGCGGTCAATGCACCATTCCTGCTTCTGCTTCT
>CAJADV010000652.1 GCA_903938575.1 uncultured Gammaproteobacteria bacterium | reverse complement strand
TCGCCTGAGCCCTGCGGTAAATAGTCCGGGGGGAGAGGTTCCTTGGCGGGTCTTTCCTCTCCCCCCTCCGCAGTACCTACGACCCGCCATCTACTTGAAAGGCTCGCTATGTCCAACATTTTTACCCTCGACTCGATGCGGGAAGAGATCGAGAAAGAGTTCGCCCCGTGCCAGTTCGCGTTGCCTGACGGCAAGGTGGTCACGTTGAGGAATCTGCTCCGTGTCCCTAAGAAGAATCGGGAACTGGTTTTTGGTCTGCTGGATGAACTGTCTTTGCTTCAGAAGACCGATGACCAGGAAGCCGGCACCGGCTTGGCCGCTACCGAGAAGTCCGCTGAGATCGCGTTGCAGATCCTTCCGCTTGTCGCTGATTCGGAGAAGCTGGGCAAGGTGCTAGCTGATTCGATCGAGGAGGATCTTGCGCTGACACTCCGCGTGTTTTCGGTGTGGATGGAGGGCACCCAGGTGGGGGAAGCCGAGGGCTCGCCCAGCTAATAGACGAGTACGGCGAGTATCTGGTGGCTGATCTTCAAGAGGTTTACGGAGTTGACCTTCGGGACGTGTTCGTCCCGGAGGCGCTGCTAACCCCTCTTTATTTGATGGCCCTAATCAAAGGCTTGCCGGAAGGCTCTAGGTTCCAGGCTGAGCTTCGTGGCGGTCAACAGTTCCGTGGCTGGGACTATAACCGTTACGCAGCCGCCGCAACCGTTAACGCTGTTCGAGCTTTGCAATACACATACGTCACCGCGCACTCCAAGTCGCGGCCAAAACCTCCCGCCTCATTCCCCGTCCCAGACGAAGCAGTTAAGAAGCAGTCGCGTGGCCCTGGTTCGTTTGCGTTTATCGCGGCGTCGAAGATGTCCGCGCCAGGAAAGGCAGAGACGTAATGGCTGGTGATGGGCAACAGGTTGGCAAGATCAGTATCCGGGTTGAGCCGGATCTCGACGGGTTCCGCAGGCGGCTGAAAGCCGAACTGGAAGCGTTGGAACAGGCTGGCCTCAAAATCCCGGTGGGCTTGAAGGACATTCTCAAGTTCAAGGCTGAGATCAAGAAAGCAGCTTCTGGCGTCACTGCCGAGATTGATGTCGATGCGAACACCGCAGCAGCCCAGGCGAAGCTACAAGCACTGGGAAAAGACATCGTCGTCCATGTCAAGGTGCTGGTCGATGAGCAAGGAAGAAAACTTTCGCCGGCAGCTTTAGTGCCGAACCTGGGGGGTTTGTCTGACGGCTCAGGTGGCAACAACAAGGGCATTGCCACGCTAGATAAGCTTGGCAGCCGTCTTCAGTCGCTGCCTGGTAAGGCGCTGAAAGCGTTCACCGGGATGCGGCTGTTCGGCTTGGGCTTGGGTACGATGCTGGCTATCGCCTCGCTGCTTCCGGCAGCGATCTCGCTGTTTGCGGGTGCGATGACAACCCTGCCGGCTGTATTGGCAGCGGTGCTGGTTCCGATCGCAGCTATCGCCTTGGGCATGGAGGGCATCGGGAAGGCCGCAGCGGTTCTGAAAGAGCCGATGGATTCCCTGAAGGCCACTATGTCCCAGGTGTTTCAGGACGGCTTCACTCCGGTGTTCGAGCAGTTAAAAGGTGTCTTTCCGACGCTTGAGAAGTCGCTGCCGGGTGTGGCGCGTGGTCTGACTGATGTGTTTCAGGCGCTAGTAGACACGGTGACCACGCTTCCAGGCATCGGACGTGTCCGCAACGTCATCGACAACATCGGCTTGGGGCTAAAGGCTTCCGCTCCGGGTATCGGCTCGTTCGCAACCGGCATTGAAACTCTCGCCTCTGCGGTGTCGAACAAAATGCCGGGTGTCGGGGAGTCTTTGAGCCGGATCGGTGACCAGTTCTCCGGGTGGGTTACGAAGATCACCACCAAGGATCCTGCGACGGGCCTGACGCAACTCGACGTTGCGTTGTCCACACTGAAGCAGACTCTCGCACCGCTTGGCGGCATGATCGGTGACTTGTTCACCAAGGGCTTCAACAAGCTGCTCGACCCTGAGTTCGCTAAGTCGATGAAGACGTTCGCCGAAGATATGCGAGCACTCGCCAACGTCTCGTTCGATGGACTATCAGGCGCGTTTGAGACTGTCGCTAAGAACATCCGTTACATCAAGGACACATGGAACATGCTGCCCAAGGGTCTGCGCGACTTCCTTGGGTTCGGGGAGACGCCGGTTGCGGATCCCACGAAGCTGCCGTCTAGGCGCATGGGCATGGGAGCCATGCCGGATAAGCCGCCGCCTAAGCCCCGGGAGCAGCCCCCAACCTTGGCGTATTTAGGCCCAACCCCTCTGTTCGATGTGCTGAAGAAAGCGTTCACCGACTTCGAGGTCTGGGTCATTGATGGCGTCGGGAAGCTGAAGTTCAAGTTCCAAGATTTGTGGACAAGCGTGTCCACTTGGGCGGCTACCTGTTTCGCGAATGTCACGCTGGCTGTAACCACGTTTGTGGCGCAGATCCCGACGTACCTGGCGCAGATCCCGATGCTCTTCTTTAACGCGTTCAGCGGCGTGGTAGGTGCGGTTACCACCGCGATGCAGAGTGTGGTTAACACTGTGGTGCAGAAGGTTGCGGAGCTTGGCACCGCGTTCGTGAACGGTGTCAGTCAGATACCCGGCATGGTCGCTGGCGCGTTCGCGGCGGTTGTTGCGGCGGTTGTCGGAGCGATGGCAAACGCTGTGATCGCAGTCGCCACCGGGGTTGCAAACATGGTGGCCGAGGCTGGGCAGATCCCCGGCAAGATCGTGAGTGCAGTCGGGGATCTAGGCGGGACTCTTGTCGCCGCAGGCAAGGCCGTGATGCAAGGTCTGAGAAACGGCATCGAGGACGGCTTGGTGTCGGTGCTTGAGTTCGCAGCGGGTATCGCTGCGAAGATCGCTGCCGTGAAGGGTCCGCTCACCAAGGACCGCACCACGCTTGTGCCTGCCGGTGAAGCTCTGATGCAGGGCTTGGATGACGGTATGCAGGGCGGGTTACAAACCGTGTTGGATAACGCCGCCAAGATGTCGCAGCAGATATCTGATGCCGTCAACAACGGCATGGATGTCACCGGTATGCAAGATGACATCAAGAAGATGCTGGCTGATTTGCAGATCCAGAACGATGCGCTGAAGGTTCAGCGCGACACCATCCCGAAAGAAGACAAGGAAGCGCGGAAGGCTGTTACTAACCAGATGGACCGGATCAGCGTGGAGAGAAACAAGCTGAATCTGACCAAGGATCAGAACGCCGCCCAACTGAAGCTCAACAAAGCGGAGGAAGACCAGGCGAAGCCGTGGATGGATGCCGGTAAGAACGCGATGTCGAGTGCGCTTAACGTCGGGCAGTCGGTCATGGATTCGTTCACACAAGACCTGGGTATCTCCGGGTCTGGTGCGTTGTCTGTGATCGGTAAGTCTTTGATCGGTTCGGCTGCTTCTACAGCATCCAACTTCATCTTCAACACGTCGAAC
>CAJADV010000651.1 GCA_903938575.1 uncultured Gammaproteobacteria bacterium | reverse complement strand
GGGCACTGGATGCTGACCACGCTGGCGAATTACGCCACGGCACTGTTCTCCAACATTCCTTCGTATTTCTGAACGAGGAACGCACCGTGGTGTTCGAGGTGGATACAGCGTGGCTCATGACGGTCGTCCTCGTGACGATCCGCCTGGGCGTGCTGTTTTTCGCCACTCCGTTGGACGGCGTGGGTCATCTGCCGGCACAGGTCAGGATCTACATCACGGTGGCGCTGGCGGTCATGCTGGTCGGTGTGAACGGCGCGAGCCTGCAAGCGGTGCCTTCGAGCGTGCCGCAGCTGGTGGCCTTCGGGCTTAACGAGGCGCTGATCGGACTGGTGATGGCCTTTGGGCTGTATTGCGTGGTCGGCTCGGTAATGGTGGCGGGCAAGCTGATCGACTTCCAGGCGGGATTCGGCGCCGCCGAGATCCTGAACCCCGCCACGAGCTCATCGAACCCGCTCACGGGCACGGTGCTGTCGCTGGTGATGGTCACCGTGTTCATAGCCACGGGCGCCTACCAGCTCGCGCTGAAGGGTGTGGCATGGTCGCTCAGTGTCTCGCCACCGGGGGCCGCTCCCGGTGTGCTGCCCCTGGACATCATCGTCAAGCAGTTCGGTCTCACCTACCTCTACGGTTTTGTGATTGCAGCACCCGTGATCGGCGTGTTGCTGCTGCTCGAGACCGGGCTCGCCATCATGGGCCGCTCGATGCCCCAGATGAACGTGTATTTCCTGTTTCTTCCGCTGAAGATCGGCGTGGCACTGGCCCTCATGGCCATTGCGCTCAGGTACCTGGCGCCTGTGCTGGAGCGGCTGTTCCTGGCCACGCTGCGTTACTGGCAGCACGCGCTCGCCTGACACGGAACACGGAACACACCCGCCATGGCCGACGAACCCGACAAGTCAGAACAGACCGAAGCTGCCACGCCGTTCAAGCTGCAGGACGCCCGTGAGAAAGGGTCGGTCGCCAAAAGCATGGAGGTGAACTCCTTCATGGTGATGCTGGCCGGGCTGATTTTTCTGCTGGCCGCCGGCAAGAGTTTCGTCGACGGCACGCTCGCCTTGTGCGCGCGCATTTTCCGCAGCGCGGGAAAACTCGACTTCGACCTGCCACGTCTCCTGAAGACGGGTTCGGGCTGGGGTATCGGGGGCATCGAGATACTCGCCCCTCTGGTGTCCTTGATCGTGATCGTGGGCATCCTCTCGACCTTCGTGCAGATCGGCCCGGTGTTCAGCTTCTTCCCGATCAAGCCCGACATCCAGCGCATCAACCCGGTCGCCGGCTTCAAGCGGCTGTTCTCCATCAAGCTCCTCTACGAAGCGCTGAAGAGCATCGTCAAACTCGGCCTCTTCGGTGCGGTGCTCTGGTTCACGCTCACCGACATGGTGAAGCCCCTGCTCGGGCTCTACAGCCGCGATCACAGCCGGTACGTGGATTTCTTCAATGATCTCTCGGCCAGCCTGATTTTCCGCATGCTGTTAGTGGCGGCAGTCATTGCGGCGGCGGATCTGCTCTATACGCGCTGGGAGTTCCAGAAAAAGATGCGGATGAGCCGCAAGGAACTGAAAGACGAATACAAACGGCGCGAGGGCGATCCGGCCATCCGCCAGAAGCGCAAGGCACTCGAGCGCGAACTGCGCAAGCGCAGCGAGACACTCGGCAACGTACCCGAGGCGGACCTTGTGATCACCAACCCGACGCGGTTCGCGGTGGTGCTGAAGTACGACCGCAGCACCATGATCGCCCCGGTGCTCACCGGCAAGGGCACCGGCGAGATGGCGCGCCTCATCCGCGAAAAGGCCTACCAGCACAAGGTGCCGGTGATCAATTCACCCGAGCTTGCCCGACGACTCTTCAAGACCTGTCAGATGAACGCCGCGATCGCGCAGGACAACTACGTAGCGGTAGCGCGGGTGTTCCGGCAGGTCTACCGGATGCGTGAGGAGCGGGGGGCGGTGGCATGAGCCAGCAGAGCGTTGGCCGGCAGCTGATCGGCTCACCGAGCGAGGTGACGCTGGTTGCCGCCATGATGGGCATCCTGCTCGTGCTGTTCACGCCTATCCCGAGCCCGCTGCTCGATTTCCTGTTGCTGCTCAACGTGAGTTTCGGGTTGCTGATTCTGCTGCTGACGTTCTACATGGACAAGCCGCTGGCCTTCTCTACGTTCCCCTCGCTGCTGCTGATCGCGACGCTGTTCCGCCTCTCGCTGAACATCGCCGCCACGCGCCTGATCCTCGCCAATGGCGATGCCGGCCACGTGATCGCTGCGGTGGGCGAGTACGTGGTGGGCGGCAACTACGTGATCGGCCTCGTGGTGTTTTTCATCCTGATCGTGGTGCAGTACGTCGTGGTCACCAACGGCGCGCAGCGGGTAGCCGAGGTGGCGGCACGCTTTACGCTGGACAGCATGCCTGGCAAGCAGATGAGTATCGACGCTGACCTCAACATGGGCCTCATCGACGAGGCCGAGGCACAGACGCGACGCAAGAACGTCGAGCGCGAGGCAAATTTCTACGGTTCCATGGATGGGGCGAGCAAGTTCGTCAAGGGCGATGCCATCGCCGGCATCCTGATCATCCTGATCAACATCATCGGCGGCCTCACGGTGGGCGTTGCGCAACAGGGCATGAGCTGGGCCGATGCGCTGCAGCACTACACGCTGCTCACCGTGGGCGACGGCATCGTCACCCAGATACCGGCGCTGGTGATCTCGACCGCCACCGGCATCATCGTGACGCGCGCGGCCACCGATGCGCATCTGAGCGAGGAGATCTCCAACCAGGTCGCCAAGTACCCCAAGAGCCTGGTGATGCTCGGCCTTGCGCTCGTCTGCCTGATGTTGCTGCCGGGGATACCGGTGTGGCCGGTGCTGACGATTCTCCTGTTCGTGGTGCTGGCGGCGTATTTCTCCCTGCGGCGCAACCGTCGCCTTGAACAGGCCGCCACCGAGACCTCGGTGAGCGAGACGGTCGATGACCAGGACCTCTACGCCCAGATCAGCGTCGAGCCCATCGAGGTTGCCGTGGGCACCGCGCTGTTGCCGCTGTTCGGCGAGAAAGATGGCCTGCTGATGGAGAAGATCAAGGTTTTCCGCAAGCAGTACGCCAAGGACATGGGATTCGTGTTCCCCAGCGTGCGCCTGATCGGCGAGAGCAAGGGCGACGAGGAAAGCTACCAGATCTCGATCCACGACTCGCGCGTGGCAGCCGGCCAGATACACCCGTCGCGGATGCTGGCGATCAGCGCCTCGGCGCGTCCGAAGCCGATCGAGGGCATCGAGACCACCGATCCGACCTACGGCCTGCCGTCCGTGTGGATCGATCCGGTGCAGGTCTCGGAGGCGCGCAACAATGGCTACACGGTGGTCGATCCGGTCACGGTGATGTTCACGCATTTCAGTGAGACCGTGCGGCGTCATGCGCCCGAATTGCTGAATCGCGTCGAGACCGAACAGGTGGTGAAGCGCGTAAAGACCGCGCAGGCCAATCTCTACGAGGAACTGGTCCCGAACGTGATGACGCTGAGCGACATCCAGAAGGTACTGCAGC
>CAJADV010000650.1 GCA_903938575.1 uncultured Gammaproteobacteria bacterium | reverse complement strand
GCCACCTCGATCTCTATCTCGCGCAGCTCACGCTCACCGACAAGAACTGCCAGGGCTTTGTGCTGGGGCGCGAGCGCACGCTGGACTGCATCGCCATGCATCGCATCGCGCTCGGGGCCGATGACGCCTCGCTAGCGCAGCATCCGTCGATTCTCGGGATCGTCAATACCAACTCGCCACTGCAGCTCGACATCCCCATGACCGAGGCGGTGATGGAGCTCGCAAGAGCGGGACAGGTGACCTGCATCACGCCCTTCACGCTGGCCGGCTCCATGAGCCCTGCCACCATTGCCGGCACGCTGGTGCAGCAGACGGCGGAGGTGCTCGCGGTGGTAACGCTGGCGCAACTGGTGCGCCCTGGCGCACCGGTGATGTACGGCTCCTTCGCCTCCAATGTCGACATGCTGAGCGGAGCGCCCGCGCTGGGTACGCCGGAGTACACCAAGTCCGCTTTTGCGAGCGGTCAGATCGCGCGGCGTCTCGGGATTCCGCTGCGCTCGAGCAACACCACCAGCTCCAACACCCCCGACGCGCAGGCCGCTTACGAGAGCGGGATGTCGCTGTGGGGCGCGATCATGGCGCACGCAAATCTCGTCTATCACGCTGGCGGATGGCTCGAGAACGGGCTCACCGCCTCTTTCGAGAAACTCATCATCGACGCCGAAATGCTGCAGATGATGGCCGAGACACTGGCCCCCATCCCGGTCAACGCCGACACGCTGGCACTCGATGCCATCCGCTCGGTGGCGCCCGGTGGCCACCACTTCGGCACGCAGCACACGCTGGAGCGCTACGAGAGCGCCTTCTACCAGCCGATGCTCTCCACCCGCGACAACTTCGAGCGCTGGCAGGAAGGCGGTTCGCAGGACGCGGCGCAGCGCGCCAACGGTCTTTGGAAAAAACTGCTCCACACCTACGAGAAGCCGGCCATCGATCCTGCCATCGAGGAAGCACTGGTGGATTTCGTGAACCGACGCAAACGCGAGATCGGCAGCTGATGCCTCCCCTGACCGCCTGAGCCCGCGGCGCACACGTACACGCCAACTGCAGCGCCAACCGCACAACCAAGGAAACCGACCACCATGCGCCCCACACTGAACATACTGAGTGACGCGATGATCCGCAGGATCCTGGACGAGGCCAAACGCATCATGGCCGAGGTCGGGATGGAGATCCGAGGCGCCGGCATGCGGCAGCGCCTGCTGGACTGCGGACTGAAAACCGACGCCACCGGCATGCGCATTTTCTTCCCCGCCGACGTAGTGGAGCGCGCCATCGCCACGGCACCCAAGAGCTTCACGCTCTTCGACCGCGACGGCAAAGCGCACGCGGAGCTCGGCGGCAACAATGTGCACTACGTGCCCGGATCGAGCGGGCTCAAGATTCTCGACCACCGCAGCGGCGAGACGCGGCTGTCGGACTCCACCGACTTCATCGAATACGCGCGTCTGTGCGATGGCCTCGAGCACATCGCCTACCTCGCCACCGCCTTCTCCACCAACAAGGACATCGAGTCGCAGGTCTCGGATGCATGGCGGCTGTACATGCTGCTCACCACCTCGAAAAAGCCGATGGTTTCGGGGGCGTTCACCGAGCACGGCGTGGTGCGCATGGCGCAGATGATGCAGCTCTTCAGGCGCGACCGCGCGGACCTTATCGCGCGCCCGATGTCGATCTTCACCATCACCGCAACGGGTAATTTCCGCTTCGGCGAGGATTCCTGCCAGAACCTGCTCGACTGCGTTGAAGCGGGCATTCCGGTGGAGATCGTACCGGTGACCCTGATGGGCCTGATCGCACCGGTGACGCTGGTGGGCTCGCTGGTGTTCCACATGGTCGACACGCTGACCGGCCTCACCATGACGCAGCTGATCCGTCCCGGCGCGCCGGTGCTGATCGGCGGTGCGCCCGCGACCTTCCACATGAAGTCAGCCAGCGCACCGATGGCGGCGATCGAGGCGCAGCACCTGAACGTGGGCTACGTGGCGATCGCAAAATCACTGGGGCTGCCGACGCAAGCCTACATGGCGCTCTCCGACGCCAAGTTCCTCGACGCGCAAGCTGGCGGCGAGACCTTCTCCAGCGCGCTGCTCGCAGCACTTGCCGGCGTGAACTCGGTATCGGGGCCGGGCATGCTCGACTTCGTGCTGACCTTCAGCCTGCCCAAGTTGGTCTTCGACAACGAGGTCTGCGGGCAGAGCCTGCACTTCGTCCGCGAACTCACCGTGCTGGAGGACCTACCCACCCACGACCTGGTGCGTGACCTGCAAGCCGACGATCACCTGATCACCTCGCCACACACGCTGAAGTACTGGCCGCAGGAGCTGTATCTCACGGATCCCGTGTTTGACCGCGAGAACCGCGAGACCTGGCAGAAGCAAGGCTCGAAGGAGCTCTATGCGCGGGCCTGCGAGCAGGTCGATCGCCGCTTGGCCGCCTACCAGCCGATCGAGACCGACGCCGCGGTGGACGCCGAGATGAAGCGGTTGATCGTCTCGGGCCTCGAGAGCCAGACCACGCTGCCGGTGCTGCCGCCACCGCCGGGACCCCGCGCGGCCGACTCGGCAGGCCGGAGCACCCGCGCCAACCGCCGCCGCTAAGACACACCGCACACCCAGGAGCCCATCATGAGCAGCTTCGACCTCATTACCGCCTACTACGCCGCCTTTAACGCACACGACATGGATGCTTTCCTCGGCATGCTGCACCCCGAAATCGTGCACGACATCAACCAGGGCCGTCGCGAGACGGGCAAGGAGGCGTTCACGCGCTTCATGCAGCACATGAACCACTGCTACCGCGAGCAACTGGCCGACATCGTGGTGATGACCTCGACCGATGGCAGCCACGCTGCTGCCGAATTCACCGTCCACGGCGAGTACATCGCCACTGACGAGGGTCTGCCTGATGCAAACGGCCAGCGCTACGTGCTGCGTGCCGGCGCCTTCTTCGAGGTGCGCGAGGGCAAGGTGGCGCGCGTCACCAACTACTACAACATGAACGACTGGATCGCCCAGGTCGCACCCTGAAATGAAACTGGAGACAGCCGCCGGGGACGCCCTCGCCGGACACATCCCGGATCTCGCGCGGCTGCGGATCACCGTCTTCCGCGAGTACCCGTACCTCTACGATGGCAGCGAAGCCTACGAGTCGCAGTACCTGCGCACCTATACGGCCTCGGGCGAGGCGATGGCCGTGATAGCCCGCGATGACGGCGTCGTAGTGGGCGTATCGACGGGGATACCGCTGGCACTCGAGACCGAAGAATTCCGCCGCCCCTTCGAAGCCATGGGCCTCGATCCCGCCACGGTGTTCTATTGCGGCGAGTCAGTGCTGCTGCCGGCGTGGCGCGGGCGCGGTCTCTACCGCGCCTTCTTCGAGGCGCGCGAGGCGTGGGCAAGAGCACGGAACGGCATGGCCTGGATCGGCTTCTGCGGCGTGGTGAGACCCGCAAACCACCCGCTGCGCCCCGCAGGCTGGGAGCCGCTCGACCCGGTATGGCGCCACTTCGGCTACGTACCCGAGCCGCGGCTTCAGACCACCTTCGACTGGAAAGACATCGATCAGGCCACGCAGAGCGCGCATCCCATGCAGTTCTGGCTGAAGCGGCTCGACTGAGACCCGCGCCAGGTCTTGGGTTAGGCTGCCCGGGAGCAGATCCGCTTTCCCGCAATAGCCGCGAGGTTGTAACTATGGGAACCGAGCCCTACCCCCACGTGAGCCGGCTGACAGTCGCCACCGCGCAATATCCTGTGGAGCACCTGGAAGACTGGTCGGCCTATGAGCGCAAGCTCGATCGCTGGGTAAGCGAGGCCGCACATCACGGCGCGCGAATGCTGCTTTTCCCTGAGTATTACTCGATGGAGCTTGCCTCGCTCTTTGGCGAGGCCGTGTGCCGCTCCTTGCCCGCACAGCTGGAGGCCATGCAGGGTCTGTTGCCACGCTTCCTGCACCTGCAGGAGTTGCTGGCGTCACGCTATGCCGTGCATATCGTGGCCGGCAGTTTTCCGGTGGCACAGGACGGCGGCGGCTACTGCAACCGCAGCTACCTGGTGCGCCCCGACGGCCAGCTCGAATGGCAGGACAAGCTGCAGATGACCCGCTTCGAGAACGAACAGTGGTTTATCAGTGCAGGTCAGGAGCTGAAAGTCTTCGACACCCAATTCGGCACCGTGGGCATCGCCATCTGCTACGACGTGGAATTCCCGCTATTCGCCCGCGCTCAGGCCGAGGCGGGCGCTGGCCTGATCCTGGTGCCAAGTTGCACGGATTCGGTGGCCGGCTGGAACCGCGTGCGACTCGGTGCCCGGGCGCGTGCCATGGAAAATCAGCTCTACGTGGTGCACTCACCCACCGTGGGCGATGCCCCCTGGTCAGAGGCCATCGATGTGAACGTGGGATCCGCAGGTGTGTACGGGCCGGTGGACCGCGGTTTTCCCGACGATGGCGTGCTCGCCGAGGGGGTGCTGAACGCCGCGCAATGGGTGTATGCGGAACTGGACCTCGTTGCACTCGAGACCGTGCGCGCCGATGGGCAGGTGTTCAACTTCCGCGACTGGAACGCGCAGTCGCGCATAAACCACGTCCAGAAATAAATCCTCCGAATACCACGGGACGAGGTCTATCGTGCAGCGCACTGCCGCCGGGGAATCTGCGTGGCGCGCAGCCCCCGACTCGCAATCTCAAGCCAG
>CAJADV010000649.1 GCA_903938575.1 uncultured Gammaproteobacteria bacterium | reverse complement strand
GCGATTCCTCGCCCCCCGCCCCTGCGAGCGCACGGAGCCGCTCGCGACGATCGAGTTCCTCGAAGAGTTCCAGCACCCACACGAGCCGGCGCCCGGCGCGGCGAATGGGACCCCCGGTAAGCGATTTCGCTGTGGCATGCGTGCGTGGCGCCGCGGCCCCTGCGTCCACCAGGAACCGCGTCTCCTCGAGCACGGGTGCCTGGAGATGCTCCGTGGAAAGCATCAGGGTTCCCTGCACCCGCATCAGCAGTTTCATCTTGCGTACCGGCGAGACCACCGCCCTCGAGCTCACCCCGTCACACCCCCGGCGCCCCACCTCGGCGCCGATTTCGGCATAGAGCAAGCGCGCCGCATAAATGCCGGGCCGGCACCCTACGGGCAGCTTGGCGATCCCGCTATCGGCACGCCGGTACAGCACATCCGCCTCGGCCAGAAGGCGACGCACGATGTCCGCGATCGCCTCCGCTGGCTGCGGTGCGGCAAGAAACCCCGACACATCGACACCGGCCTCACGCAGCCAGTCGCGCGGCAGGTAAAGCCGCCCCGCCCGGGCGTCCTCACCCACGTCACGCGCAATGTTCGACAACTGCATCGCCACGCCGAGATCACACGCGCGGGCCAGCACCAGGGGATCGCGCATGCCCATCAGCACCGCCATCATCACGCCCACTGAACCCGCCACGCGGGCCGCATAGGCAAATACATCCGAGAGCGTGTCGTAGCGACGCCCTTCGGCGTCCCAGGCAAAACCCTCGAGCAGCGCATCGAGCAGCGATCGCGGCAGACCGTGCGCCTCGACGACCGCGGCAAGCGCGCGATCCGAGGCACGGTTTGGCGTGCCGCGACCGTAGATCACATCCAGCCGGGTGTGCAGCGAGGCAAGGCCTGCGGCAGGATCCGGGTTGGTGTCGATGACATCGTCTGCCTCACGGCAAAAGGCGTAGAGAGCTGAGGCGGATTCACGAAAGGCCGGGGGCAACAGGAAGGACGCAAGGAAGAACGAGCGCGAACCGCCGCGCAAGGCTTCACGGCAGTCCGCAAGATCGGCGTCCAGCGAGCGCAGTGACGGGGCTTCCTCGGGCAACGCAAATGCGTTCACTGTCTTGGACACCAATTGTTGTCTTGCTGTGTTTACAGCATATCAGCAGGTCGTCCGGGTGCACAGCATCAACCTCCGACGCACTCAGGCGGGCAAATCCAGCAGCCCCCGCTCCAGCGCGAGCGACTCCAGAAGGCGGTCAAAGCACTCCGGATCTTCCTCGTGGCCAAGGTGCCCGAGTCCGGGCAACACTCTGAGTTGCGCCCCGGGCACCATGGCCTTGACCCGTGCGGCAAGCTGCGCTGGCACGGTCAGATCACCCTCGCAGGCAAACAGACAAAGACGCTCCCCCAGCCCCGGCAGTTCGCGCTCCAGCGCCACCAGGTCCCAATTGGCCATCATGCCCAGCACCCCGGACACATGACGGGGGTTCTGCAGCAGGAGCCGATAATGGGCGACCGCCTCGGCACCGAGACTCGAACCCGTCTTGCTGATCAGGTTCTCCACCACCCCCGGGCGCACGGCCCCGTGTGCGAACAACCGCGGCACGAGGGGAACACGGGCGAGCGTCCGCGCCAGCGGAGCAAACAGATGACCGGGCAAGCCCTCGAGGGGAAGCAGCGCGCCGTTAAGGCTCACCAGTGATGCCGGAGCGATCAGCCCGTCGAGGCACATCCGCGCGAGGATCGCCGCCCCGGCCGAGTGTCCCACGGCCAGCTGCGGCGCCACCCCCAGTTGACGAAGCAGGCCACCGAATGCAGCCGCCATGCCGGGCAGAGTCAGGTGACGCGGAGCTGGCAACGCCGAGAAGCCGTGACCCGGGAGATCAGGCGCGATGACGCGGAACCGACGCGCAAGCAAGGGCAGCAGCCCGCCCCAGGAATGCGTTGCCGCGCCGGTCCCGTGCAGCAAGAGCACCGCCGGACCCGCGCCTGCCTCCTGGACATGCCAGCGCATCCCACCGGCCGATACAAAACGGCTGCAAGCGCGGTTGGGCCACTGCGCGCCCATGCGCAGCCAGTCGGACTCGGCGCTGCTCATAGCCCCTGGACTGCCTCCGCGCGTCGCGCCGCCGGATTCACGACCCGGACCTGCTGCGGCCGCCGGTGCCGGCCTGCACGGCATCGCGCAACATGTGCGCCTGTGCCTGCGGCATGGGCAGGTACACCGCTCCCAGGGCGAGGGCGAGTTGGCCGGCGCCCGGGTTGGGTCTGGGCGATGTGTCGATGAGCATGGACAGAGCGCCCGTTGTGCGCAGCTGCGGGGCCGCCGCCAGCGCCTCGGCGTTCGCCTTGTCGCGGCCATGGGAGCCGTCCCGACAGACATTGGCCCGCCCGTCAGTCAGGAACACGACGCTGGCCGTACCGCCGCGACGCTGCACCTGCAAGACGAGTTCTACAGCGGCGTCGATGGCCGAGGCGAGCGGCGTGCCACCACCACCGGGAAGACCCGCGATATTGCGTTTGGCGCGCACCAGCGAGCGCGTGGGCGGCAACAGCAGCTCGGCCCTCTGGCCACGGAAGGCGATCAGCGCCACTTGATCGCGGCGCACATAACAATCGGCGAGCAGCAGCTCGACGGCGCCCTTGGCCTCGGCCAGCCGGTGCAGCGCTGCAGAGCCCGAGGCATCAACCACGAAAATCGTGGTGGTTTCGGCGCGCTGGCGGTACCGCGTGACGCGGAAGTCATCGCGACGAACCAGCACGCGCGGCGCCGTGGTGGCATGGGCGGCCTGCTCGGCACGCCGGATTGGCTGCCACGGCGCCGCGGCGCGCAGCGTGGCGATCAGGTTGAGGCGCGCCCCGCGGCGCGGATCCCCCGCAATAGCACCCATCGGCCGGCCACGGCGCTGCGAGCGCTGTACTGCGCCGGATTTGCCCGCGGCGCGGCTCCTCGCGCGGCGATCACGACCCGCCTTGAGGCTGGCAAGCAGACCCGCGGGGATGGACGCAGCCGCGGCATCGAGCACGCGATCCTCGAGCGGACGGTCATCGCCCTCGGACTCAGCGGAGTCGTCTTTGGCGGATTCGGGCGACGGTGGCTCGGGGGGCGGTGGCTCGGGCGCCTCGGGTTCGGCGGCGTTTTCCGGCTGCGGGAGCCGCGTCGCACGCGGGGCCAGCACCAGGCGTGCGGCAATCTCGAGATCCTCCGCCGATACCTCAGCACGCCCGCCCAGCGCGGCAGACACGCGGGCGACCCGCAGCGCCAGCAGACCAGCGCGCAGCGAGTCGATACCGAGGCTCATGGCCACGGCGATCAGCGCCTGCAGCTTGTCATCGTCACAGCTCACATCCGCCAGACGCTCGCGTGCCAGAAGGATGCGACGTGGATCCGGGCCGGGATCGTCCAGATCGTGGATACCGATATCACGCAAATCGAGGTGGAAGGCCAGGCGATCCTGCAGAACGGGCGAGCACGCGTCTTCTCCGTCGCCACTCTCGTCGAGCGCCACGACACCGATCTCGGCGCGGTAACGGCCTGCGACGCCCTCACGCTCAAGGAGTATCTCGCCGGCATCGAGCGCCGAGCCGAGGCAGGCCACGGTGGAGCGCGAGGCACGCTCGGCCATGGCGAGCAGCGCCACGCCGCCGTCGCATTCGGCAAGCAGGCCACGTTCAGAAAGCGGACGGCCAGCCCGCAGCGTCGCGGCGAGATCCAGCCCGCCCAGCAGACGCGACTCGGAAATATGCGCGGGGATCCGGCGCAGAGGCGTCTCCGCCGGCAGAAGACTGCCGAGTGATTCTAGCCAGGCATCGCGCACGGGACCCGGAAACGCACGCAGCACGACGCCGCCCAGCCAGTGCGGCGCGACGGCAAAAAGCGCGGCCGCCGTCTGCGTCTCCTGCCAGGGCGAGGCCGGCGACGCGGCCTCGGTCACGCGCCTAAGACCTCGAGCATCGCGCGCTCGACCCGCGCGCCCGAGCCGGATTCATCCAGCGGATCGCGACGCAGGCGATGACGCAGCACAGAGGGCGCGATCCGGCGCAAATGCGCAGGCGTCACCACCGTGCACTCCTCGATACTCGCCAGCGCGCGGGCCGCGCGGATCAGCGTGAGTTCGCCCCGCAGGCCATCGGTGCCGAGGCTCATGCAGAGCCGGGCCGAGAGTTCGATCAACTCGACGGGAAGATCAACGCTGTCCAAGCGCGCGCGGCCGGCCTCGATCCGGCGGCGGATCTGTCCGTCCTTGCGACTCCAGGTCTTCACGAACGCCGCCCTGTCGCGCTCGAACAGATCGCGCTGCTGCACGATGCGCACGCGCGTGGCCAGATCCGTAGGCGTTGTCACCTCCACCGAGAGGCCAAAGCGATCGAGCAGTTGGGGGCGCAACTCGCCCTCCTCGGGGTTGCCACTGCCCACCAGGACGAAACGGGCCGGGTGGCGGACGCTCAGTCCTTCGCGCTCGACCACGTTCTCGCCTGAAGCGGCCACATCGAGCAGCGAATCGACCAGGTGGTCCTCGAGCAGGTTCACCTCATCGATATACAGGAACCCGCGGTGCGCGCGCGCCAACAGGCCGGGCTCGAAGCCTTTCTCGCCGCGGGTGAGTGCCTTCTCGAGATCGAGCGCACCGATCACGCGATCCTCGGTGGCTCCAAGGGGCAGGTCGACCACCGGCACCGGCACGGAACGCACCACCGGAGCCACGCCGCTACGGCAGTTCTCGCAGAGCATGGGACGGCTCGGCACGCCCGGATCGCAGTTGTAGGCGCAACCCGCAATCACAGGCATGCGCGGCATCAGGGCGGCGAGCGCGCGTATGGCTGTGGACTTGCCGGTGCCACGATCGCCGAAGACCAGCACGCCACCGATGGAGGGATCGACAGCGGCCATCAGCAGCGCGAGCTTCATCTCTTCCTGGCCGACGATGGCCGAAAACGGGAATGGAACAGCCATGGGAACTCTCGAAACGGAATTTTTCTATTTACGCATCTTCGAATCCAAACACAAGCCCGGGGCCTGACCGCGAAGGCCGCGCCGCGGGGCTTTCTGCTACGCTCGGCACCCGGTATTGCGAGTACACCGCATGGCAGCCAGCGCCCCCTTGCCGCCCGCACTCGATGCGCCCCGAAACGTGCTGCACACCAGCACTGCGGGTGCGGTGAGCTACTACTGCGACAGCCGCGCGAGTGGCCGCCCGCTGGTGTTGCTGCACAGCGTCAATGCCGCACCCAGCGCCATCGAGATGAAACCCCTGTTCGAGCACTACCGCGGACACCGGCCCGTTTTTGCGCCCGAACTGCCCGGCTTCGGGCACTCCGATCGTGCCGACATGCAGTACACGCCAACCCTGTATGCCGCAGCGCTGCGGGAATTTCTCACCCGGATCTCAGGCGGCGACGCCGATGTAATCGCGCTCTCGCTGTCCGCGGAGTACGCCGCGCGCGTGGCCTTGCAGGACCCCAAACTGATCCGCAGTCTGGCCCTGATCTCGCCCACGGGCCTGAGCCATCGGCGGCCCCCGGGCGGCATCGTGAGCGAGCGCATACACCGGGTGCTGCGGCTTCCGCTGCTCGGCGCCGGCTTGTTCCGGATGCTGCGCTCGCGCCCGAGCATCCGGTACTTCCTTGGATTGGCCTTCGAGGGCAAGGCGCCGGAGCAACTGATC
>CAJADV010000648.1 GCA_903938575.1 uncultured Gammaproteobacteria bacterium | reverse complement strand
TATCCCGGCGGCTGCTATGTCTGCGAGGTCGAGATCGACCCCGAGACCGGCACCACCACCATCGTCGATTTCGTCGCTGTCGATGACTTCGGCTGCGTGGCCAACCCGATGGTCGTGCACGGCCAAGTCCAGGGCGGCGTGACGCAGGGCATCGGTCAGGCGCTGCACGAACACTGCGCCTATGATCCGGATTCGGGCCAGCTGTTGAGCGGCTCCTACATGGACTACGGCATGCCGCGCGCCGATGACCTGCCGCGCTTCCGCATCGCGCTGTTAGAGACGCCGTGCCCGGGTAATCCGGTGGGCATGAAGGGCTGCGGCGAGGCGGGCGCCATCGGTGCCACGCCCGCGGTAATCAATGCCATCACCGGCGCGCTGGGCATCACCGACATCCGGATGCCTGCCACGCCCGAGCGCGTGTGGCTGGCCGCCAACCCGCAACAACCGAGCTGAGGAGGCGCCACCATGTACCCCTTCGATTACCGCAGGGCCACGACCGTGGCAGAGGCCGTGTCGCAGCTGCGCGCCGATGACAGCGCCAAGCTCCTCGCCGGAGGCCAATCGCTGCTGGCTGCCATGAAGCAGCGTCTCGCGATGCACTCGGCGCTGATCGACATCGGCCGCTTGCCCGAACTGAAAGGCATTCGCCGCGAGGGCGACCGGCTGGTGGTGGGCGCCGGCGAGAAGCACGCCGATGTGGCTGCCTCCGCGCTGGTCGCCGAGACGATCCCCGCGCTTGCCACGCTGGCAGGCCTGATCGGTGATCCGCTGGTGCGCCACATGGGCTCGCTGGGGGGAGCACTCGCCAACAACGACCCCTCCGCCGATTACCCCTCGGCGACGCTCGCGCTGGATGCGCAGATCATCACGTCAGAGCGCAGCATCACCGCCGACGATTTCTTCCGCGGCATGTTCGAGACCGCGCTGGGCGCGAGCGAGATCATCACGGCGGTGTCTTTTGCCATTCCGCAGCGCGCCGCCTACATCAAGTTTCCCAACCCCGCCTCGCGCTATGCCATGGCCGGCGCCTTCGTGGCGCGGCATGCGACGGGTGTGCGCGTGGCCATCACGGGTGCGGGTTCCTGCGTGTTCCGAGCACGTGATTTCGAGGCCGCACTGGCGCGGGATTTCCGCCCTGAGGCCATCGCCGGCATCGCGCTGGACGACAGCCATATGATCGCCGACATGCACGGCTCCGCTGCCTATCGCGCCCACCTCGCGGGCGTAGTGGCGCGGCGGGCCGTTGCCGCCTGCATGGGCTGAACGCACACCACCCCGGGAGTCCCGCATGTCCACCGAGCAGTTGCCGTCTACCAATCCGATGCTTGCCAGCCGCAACCGGCTGAAGCTTGGCGTCTTCGGCGTCAACGTGAGCGGCGGCTGCTCGATGAGCGATGTGCCAGGCACCATCGCGGTCGAGTGGGCCGAGTCCGTGCGCATCGCGCAGGCGGCCGAGGATGCCGGCATCGAGGGCATCGTGCCGGTGGCCCGCTGGAAGGGCATGGGCGGCAAGGTGAACTTCAATCACCGCAACTTCGACCCCTTCACCTGGGCCGCAGGACTCGCGGCGGTGACGAAACGCATCGCGCTGTTCTCGACCTTCCACGTGCCCACGGTGCACCCGGTTCGCGCCGCCAAGGAAGTCGCCACGATTGACCACATCTCGGGCGGGCGTTTCTGCCTCAACCTGGTGGCGGGCTGGAACGAGAAGGAGATCGCCCTGTTCGGTGCGGCGCAGCGCGGTCACGATGACCGCTACGCCGTGGCCGAGGACTGGCTCACGCTCTGCAAGGAACTGTGGACCCGCGAGGGTGAGTTCGATTACGACGGCCCGTTTTTCAAAGTGCCGGGTGCCTACTCGGAACCCAAGCCCCTGCAGCGCCCGGGCCCGGTGCTGATGAGCGCCGGCAACAGCCCGCGTGGCCAGCATTTCGCGGCCCGCCACACGGATCTCAACTTCGTGGTGGCGCGCGATATGGAGGGCGCGGGTCGTGCCGCCGCGCAGGTGAAGCGTATCGCCCGCGAAGACTATGGCCGCGACATACAGGTCTTCGGGCAGTGCTACATCGTCTGCCGCGACACCGAGAAAGAAGCCCGCGAGTTCGCCGACTATTACGTCAACCAGCGCGGCGACTGGGAGGGCGTGCGCAACCTCCTCGATGTGCTGATACCGAACTCGAAGAGCGCGCTCGGTTCGGAGTGGGAAGCCATGGCCTCCAACATGATCGCCGGCTACGGCGCGCTGCCGCTGATCGGCACACCCGAGCAGATCGTCGACGGCCTGCTCGCCTTCTCGAAGGCGGGCCTGGACGGCACCACCTTGAGCTGGGTCGATTACGAGGCGGGGATCGCGCAGTTCAAGGAGCGCATCCTGCCCTTGATGGTGCAGGCAGGGCTGCGCGAGGGCTGAGGCCTCAGCCCACCCGCGCGGCTATCTCCGCCAGCGGCTTCAGTATCTCGGGGCTGTGCGGCGGCGACAGGTAGAACAGCATCAGCCCCAGGCCCTCGTCGCGGAAGCGGCGGCAGTTTTCTTCCAGCGTTTTCAGGTCATGCAGATCCACCGGCTGGTGGATCGAGGTCATGATCTCATCGGGGTTGCGACCCTGCTCGCGGCAGATGCGGTGGAGCACGGCGCGCTTGGCCACGAAACCCTCGACGTCGTAGGCGGCGTAGTTCCAGTGCTGCGCCCAGCGCGCCACGAGTGGAAGCGTCCGCTTCTCGCCATTGCCACCGATGCAGATCGGCGGATGCG
>CAJADV010000647.1 GCA_903938575.1 uncultured Gammaproteobacteria bacterium | reverse complement strand
CGCTCTCGTAGCGCTTGACCGAGCGTACCTGCTCGGCCTGCTGCTCCGGGCTCAGGTTCTTGTGGACGATGCCGATGCCGCCTTCCTGCGCGATGGCAATGGCCAGGGCAGACTCCGTCACGGTATCCATGGCGGCGGACATAAGCGGAATGTTGAGGGCGATATCGCGCGAGACGCGCGTGACCAGCGTGACGTCCTTGGCGACTACCTCGGACTCACCGGGCATGAGCAGGACGTCATCGAAAGTCAGTGCTTCTTCCAGCAACCGCAGCATGGTGACTCCACTCGGGCCCGTCTGGAAACAAGCCGAAAAGTATAAAGGCCGCGTCGATGTGGGTAAACGCGGAAGACCCGTGAAATTTCAGGCTGTAATCCCGGCAGGGCAGCTGACGCCGGTGCCCGCAAGCCCGCAGTAGCCCCCGGGATTCTTCGCTAGATACTGCTGGTGATACTCCTCGGCGTAATAGAAAACGCCCAGCTCGCAGATCTCGGTGGTGATCGGACCATGACCCGCCGCCGCCAGGGCCTTCCCGAAACTCGCCCGACTCGCCTCGGCAACTTCGCGCTGCTGCTCGCTGCCGGTATAGATCCCCGATCGGTACTGGGTGCCCACATCATTCCCCTGACGCATGCCCTGGGTGGGGTCATGGCTCTCCCAGAAAACCTTTAGCAGGGCCGGATAGCTCGTTTGGGCGGGATCAAACACCACGAGCACGGCCTCCGTGTGGCCGGTCATGCCACTGCACACCTCCTGGTAGGTCGGGTTGGGCGTGCTACCTGCCACATAACCAACGGCGGAAGACCATACCCCGGGCTGCTGCCAGAAACGCCGCTCGGCGCCCCAAAAGCAGCCCATCGCAAACACCGCGACCTGCAGGCCCGGCGCGAAGGGCGCCGCCAGCGAATTCCCCGTCAGGAGATGACGGGATGGTACAGCCATGGCCTCGTTGCGACCCGGCAGGGCCTGCGCGGCGGTGGGCAGGGGCAGCGGCTTGCGTCCGAACATGGCCTATGGGTCTCCTGCAAAGTCGGGGTCGAGGGTGGTCCGGGAACGAAGGTCAGCTTGGGTTTAAAGCTGGCCTATACTTGCCATGTCAGCGTACCACCAACAGTCATCGCTACGGAGAATTGGCGAGTGCACGTGTACCGCTTCAGCGAGAATCCCGGCACCCGCGAGATCCTCTGCCACATCCTCCCGGGCGCACAGCCCTCCGATCTGATCGCCTCGCGGCTGCGTCAGGACTGGGACGCGTGCGAGTTCGCCAGCTGCCACCTGCAGACTGAAAACATCGATGCAGGGCTGAACGCAGCGATCGAGGCCCTGGTCAAGCCCGTCGCGGCCGCTCCCGAGGCCGACGACACTCCTCCCCCGCTTGCCACCTTCGTGATCGCCACGCGAAAAGACGCTACCTGCACCGTGACGGTGTCGGACGACAGCATGAGCGCCGAGGCTGCCGTGACCCCGGCAGCGGGTGGTGCAGCTCTTGGCTGGGAAATCGTTTGCGCGGCGGTGGAGGCTGCGGGCGTGGTCCACGGCATCGACGAATCCGCCATCGCCTCGCTCATCAGAGAGGCTGCCGCGGCGACCCCGGGGCTCATGCTTCACGGAACGCTCGCTCGCGGCAGCAAACCCGGCAAGCCGCTCCCGAGCTACTTCGAGAATCTTGTCACCCCCTTCCAGGACCGCGTACTGCGCCCCCAGGAGCGCGCGGACGGCTCGGTGGATTTTCACGATCTGGGCGACATCGAAAGCGTGCACGAGGGCGATCTGCTGGTGCGTCGCCACCCGCCACGCGCGGGTCGGCTGGGCCACGACGTGCTCGGCAACGAGATCGCATCGGAGCTGCTGCCAGAAACCCCCTTCGCCATTGGCGAGGGAACCGCGACAGACCCCGAAAAAGTGAATGAGTTGCGAGCAACGCGTGGAGGCGTGCCCCACCGCCTGGCCAACGGCATGAGCGTGAATGACGTCCTGCAGGTAAACGAGGTCGACCTGCATACGGGCAACATCAAGTTCGATGGCAGCCTCATCGTGAAAAACGACATCCACTCGGATATGCGCGTCAGTGTCACCAAGGATGTCATCGTAGGCGGCTTTATCGAGGCCGCGGAGGTCGAGGCAGGTGGCGATATCACCGCCAAACAGGGAATCATCGGGCCGGCCGTGCAGGGCTCGCTGCACGCCTGCCAAATCAAAGGCAGCAATATAACCACGAAATATGTGCAGAACGCCGCGCTGGAGGCCGCTGAAGACATCAAGGTGGAGCTGAACCTGATGCACTGCCACGTCACCGCTTGCCGCAACCTCACGGTGGGGGGCGAGCGCAGCAAGACCTCACGGATCTGCGGCGGCGCGATACACGCATCAATCAGCGTGGCAGCGGGAGTGCTCGGCTCGGAGAGCGAAACACCGACCCGCATCGTGATGGACGACGCGATCCTGAAGCTGCGCCGCGAGGCTGATTCGCATTATTCCGAACGCCTCGAGATAGAGGAAACCTGCGAAGGGCTTGAGCACTCTCTCAAGGAGTTGGGACACAAACCAAAAACCGCCGCCCTCGACGAGATGATGTCCCGCATCGAAAACACCATCAGGTCGTACCGCGACGAGACGGCCCGCTTCGACCGGGAGGAGCAGGAGAAGCGTGACACGCTGGCCGCCATGACAGCAGCCTGCCGCGTGATCGCGCGCGCCCGGATCTATCCGGGGCTTGATCTCCAATGCATGGACGCGAGGCACCGGTTCAGCGTGGCCAAAGGCCCCTGCGAGTTCGGACTGCGGGACGCACACTGGACGGCGCTCGATCACTGAGCGCCACCGCCTCGCGTTCAATCAATGACCGTGCAGCCCGCCTCGGCGATGCGACGGGCTGCATCGCCATAACGGCTCGCCGCTTCGTTGGAAGCGTTGCCGTCCAGCCCGCGCTTGTAGACGCCCTGACAAATCGCCGCGAGCCGGAAGAAACTGACAGCGAGGCTGAAATTCCAGTTGGGAACGCCGTCGATGCCCATGCGTGTGCAGTACGCCTGCACGTAGGCTTCCTCGGACGGAATGCCGAGCGCCACGCGATCCACGCCCTCCAGCCCGCGCAATGCGGAACTCCCGTAGGGCAGACGCCACTGCATGCACTGGTAGGCAAGATCCGCGATCGGATGGCCCAGCGTGGAGAGCTCCCAGTCGAGCACCGCGATAACACGGTCCTCAGTGGGATGGAACATCATGTTGTCGAGGCGGTAGTCGCCGTGAACCAGCGAAATCCGCCCGTCATCGGCCGGCTGATGCCTCCCGAGCCACTCGATCAAGCGCTCCATGGACTCGAGCCGCTCGGTCTCGGCGGCGCGGTATTGCTTGGTCCAGCGGCTCACTTGCCGGGCAAAATAATTACCCGGCTGGCCGTGGTTCTCCAGACCCACCGCCTTGTGGTCAACCCGATGCAGCGCAACCAGCACGCGGTTCATCTCGTCGTAGACGCGCGCGCGGCCGGCGTTGTCCATCTCGGGCAGTGCGGGATCCCAGAGAATGCGACCGTCCTTGAACTCCATCACGTAGAACATGCTGCCGATCACGGCGTCGTCGCTGCACAGATGCAGTGCGGCAGGCACCGGCACGTCGGAGCCCGCCAGCGCCGCCATCACGCGGAACTCACGGTCTACCGCGTGCGCCGAGGGCAGGAGCACGCCCGGCGGCTTGCGGCGCAGCACATAACGCCCGCTCTCGGCCTCGAGCCTGAAGGTCGGGTTGGACTGGCCGCCCGGAAACTTGACCGCCGCCTGAAGCCCCCGGAACCCCGGGATATGTCCCTCCAGATAGCGCCCCAGGGACTCGATCGGCAAGGTGTCAACGCTCATGCTCTGCTCTCCGAATGCGGTTCAGCCGTAGGTAATCGTGTTCGCCCGGTCGGCGGCTTCCAAATGCGGCACCGCGTTCCAGCTGGCGAGCAGGAATTTTTCGCGATTGAGGAAGAAGTGACTGAGCGAAGTATTCCGGATCTGCAGATTGAGGTCCACGATCTGCGGGGCGGCGAGCCCGAGGCGGCCCCCGAGGAGCATGGCCATCGCGCCACCCGAGCCGATGGCCAGGATCCGTGCGTGATCGGCCGAAACCCGCTGCATCTCGGCGGCGGCAGCATCGACTCTCTCATGAAATTGCGCCCAGCTCTCGGGCAGCGGACCCTGCAACCGCTCGTCCGCCCAGGCTTGCAGCGCGAGCCGTAGCACGCGGTAAAAGGCCGGTTTATCGCGCGTGTCTGCGTGATGCGCACGCACCAGCGGGTGCTCGGGCTCGGCGGTTACGAAGGCGCCGACCAGCGCACGGAAGTCATACTCGTCAAGACCCGGCAACTCGAGCGTTGGCTTCATGGCCCCCGCGCCCATGCCCTCGGCGATCCCCGCGAGGGTCTGGTGATGACGTCGCAGCGTCCCGGTAAGAAAGGCATCGAAACCGAGGCCCCGCGCCGCGAAGTACCCCCCCAGCCAGCGCGACTGCTGTTCCCCGAGCGGGGAGAGACAATCGTAATCGGCGGCGTGAAAGGATGCCTGCGCGTGGCGCACGAGCGTGAGTTCGGCCAAGGTCAGGGTTCTCCGACAAATGAGGCGCGCACGACCCGCGCGCCGGTGGGCCGCGATAGTAGCCGCGCACTGGCCTGCGATCCACACATGAGCCGCGCCGGGCATAAGGGCGTCGGAGTTCCCGCGTTTCTAGAATGCGGCCTCTAGACCCGATGACTAGGCTGAAGGTGTTCTCTGACAAGGGCGCAGCCGCGCCGGTCACCACACGCACAGCAGGAGCCGCCCATGGCTGACGCCACTTCGACAGCATCTTCCCGCACACGCAGCGCCCGCAAACCCGCCGCCGCGAAGCGTACTCCCAAGGCCACCAAAACAGCCCCCCGCAGAGCCCGCACGACCAAAGCAGCCGCCGAACCTACGCCTCCCGCACGCCCGCGCCCGATCGAGCAACTGCAGGGCGCCGTGCGGGACGTGGCCTACGCCCAGCTGGGCATGGCAGCCGGTATCGTCGAGGAAGTAGGCATCCGCGTGATCCGGGCGCGCCTCGAGGCACCCAAGCGGTGGGTCGAACTGGTCAAGCGCGGCGAGCAGGTGCAGCGCGAGATCGACCAGGCAGGCCAAGGCATTCGCCGACAGATCACGCAGCGCATCACCGATCTTGATCCCAGGGCGGGCCTCAGTGCCCGCATCAGCGAGCTGCGCGATGTCGCGGCCCTCTTTGCCAGGCGCCCCCGCGCCGCGAGTTGATCGCCTCGACATCTTGTTTCCGGTTGTATTCAGGCCGCCTCTGGCGGCCTTTTTTTTCGTCCTTCGGAAGGCGGGGCTGTCTCGTACACCCGGCGCGCGAGCGACTTGATGACACCGCGGCGCACAAAATTCATATTGCCGCCGACGCGACAGCGGGTTTAGTGTCTTTGGCGGCGCACGATACCGGGCGCGACACAGAGCAGGAGTACAGCGCCTTCCCCTACAGGGAAACCACGAACAAACCCACGAGCGGCACTGTATGACTGCCGCACGTATCCTGCGCCTGAGCAT
>CAJADV010000646.1 GCA_903938575.1 uncultured Gammaproteobacteria bacterium | reverse complement strand
GGAGATGGATTCGAGGAACAGCGTGCTGAGCTCATCGACTTTCACATTGGAAATGACCTCAGGAATCACACCACCATATTTCGAGAAAGTCTCCGTGAATCGCACCGCACTTTCTTCAGCAGTTAACCGGTCAGGCTTGGGGATTATTTCATGCGCATAGATGTAATAACGCTCCCCATGAGCATCGCTGTTGATCGGGTACAGCATCAGCATTGAGGTCAAACTGAACAGGTATATCGGATAGTCCGGCCAATTGGGCTTGCCATAGACCAACGTTCTCCACGCTCGCGCATTTCTGAATATCGGCTTTGGTACAACAGGGGGTTGGCCCGCAGACTTTTCGTCGTCTCCGGTAGCTTGTACGGCGGCGTGAACCAAGTCACGAACCCTTGAATACATGCCGTCGGCCCCAACCACCAGATCGAATTCATGGAGCTCACTGTCAATTCCACCACGAGTGACCGGGCTGCTAAACCTCACGGTAACCGGCGCATCCGGCGTGGTGGGAAGAAGTAGCTCGTTTACGGTGGTCCCGAAGTTGATCGGCACAGTCGCGCGCTCAAGAAGCATGCGGTGAAGATCCCGTCTGGCCACTGCCATGAACTGAGCGCCCGCAGGATGAATCCGGGTCAAGTCTTGCAGGCTCAGCAAAACCCCGTCGGCTTTTGCCCAGGCCATCTGGGAGATTTGACGAGCGGTATCCTTGATCTCGCGCTCGTAGCCGAGGAGTTCGAGGGCATGCACGGAATTGGCTGGCAAACCAATTGCAGATCCCTCCACTCCGGTTCCATCTCTTTTTTCAACAAGGCACACGTCGCAGAAGAAATCGATGGCGTTTGCCAAGGCGATCCCACCAAGACCCGCTCCGACAATCAGCACCCGCAGCCGCGGCGACTGTTGTTGCGTCGTCTGGAAGGAGCTCTCCGTATCAGGTTTTTTATTGGTCTCGCCAACGTTCTCGTCGTGCACCTGGATTACCTCTTCAGTACGCGCATGAATTTATGAATTTACGAGGCTCTTCGGTCCAGGGCGCGTACCCGATACCCGCGGAGGCGCTCGACCCATCGACCATCAGCATCGAACGCGATCACCATGCCAACATGCTCATCACTTCGGGATGTTTCGGCGCTTTCGACTTGGAATTCGCCAAAACATTGGGCCCGTGGTCCTTCCGCAGCCCTGAATTCAATACGCTCGATAGCGACCGGAAGGCAGATATTGCCCGCCATGACAACCTGCGCCGATTGGAGGAGAGCATCGCGCGCATAAGGGTCGCCGAGCAGAAGCGGACCTACCTCCGGGTCGATGTACGCTCCACCGCCGTCCCATTCTCCTGAGCCGGCAAGAAGGTCGAACTGACACGAATCACTCTGCAATTCATAAAAGGCGCCCAACCTCTGATACCGGGGGCCCTGGAACAGGATTGAACCGTAGAGATCGGCGTCGGGTACCAGTTCAAGCGGCATCGGCTCTCGATCCTTCGGGAGGATCGGCGGCGCGTGAGGGGCGGTTTCGATACCTGCGCTGCCAGCGAATACGGCCGAAAAGTGCGCACGAGCGAACCCCGTGGATTCCATTCTGATCTCGACCTTGACGCGAACCGGGGCACCCGGGTCCCGCGGCAACACGAGCGCACGCGTCTCGATGGTGGTGCCTCGATCAGGGTCGACTGGAATCGGTCGGGGAAGTTCGATGTCCTCGATAGCTGTTAGCGCGAACGCACGGCCGGCCGCGAGAGCTGCGGCCTGGGCCATCGCCTCGAGGCCAAACACCGTGGGGAACAGCAACGTGCCGCGGAAGTTGTGGTCATTGAGGTAAGGATCCCGCGAGGGATGCAGGTGCCTGCGTGCCACTACCTCTACGCCGGGCTCAACCGCCACGAGCGTTTCGAGGAAGTGAGCCGCATGAACCTTGCCCGTAGCCATCGGGTGCCAGGTGTCCAAGCCCATGCGCCCACCCACGATGACCTGTCGCGGCCGCACACGGTGGTTCACGAGATCCAGGAAATGCTTCACTGCCTCGGCCCTCGGCAGCGCGCCGATACCCATCTTCGCCAGCGTAGCGACGCTGCCCATCCGAGCGCCCATGCCGACCTCTTTCCAGACACCGAAGGCGATGGACAGCGTTGCGGTCTCGGGGTGTTCCTTCGCGTACTTCTCCAGAAGCGTCGCGATGAGCTCGTTTGAAAGCCCGTACCAGGCATTCCCGGGCATTCCCGTGACACCTATGATCGAGGTGAGTGCGAAAAGAGCCTTGAGCGGTCTGCCTTGGAGTGCATCGAGAAGATGGTGCGCGCCGAGCACCTTCGGGGCGAGCTCGTCAAATACATCTTCTGGTGCAACTCGCTCTATCCGTCCAGGCCGGTTTTGCGCGCTGCCGTGAAGGATCATCGAGACCCTGCCGACCTCACCCTCGATGCGGGCGATAAGTTCATTAACGGCCGGTCCGTCAGTGACATCGCAAGTCTCGTAGATGGCAACCAGGCCCTCATCTTCGAAGCGCTTCAACGTTCCCGCGATCTCCTGACCCACCGGATCCGACGGGCTGGAGCTGGAAGGATGCGGCGAACGGCCAACCAGAACGGCGCGGGCGCCCGTCTGCCGGGCGAGCGCCAAGGCGCACTCGGCTGTGATGCCGCGCGCGCCGCCGGTTGCCAGGAGAACGTCCTCGGACGTCCAGCTTGCTTCCCGGACGGCCGAGGCCCGCACATCAAGGGGCCGCTGGCGGGGCACACGCCGCACGAGGTTGGCGTCGTATCCCGCAGCGCTCCATGGCTGCGCTGTCTCGAGCTCGGCGACGATTGCTTCGGCTACGAAGCCTCCGCCCGTTTGCGGCGCGAAGTCGAGCACGCGAACTTTCCAGTTCGGGCGCTCCAGATGGAGGCTGGCCGCAAAGGCGACTGAACAGCACATCTCGGGATCTGCCGGCTCGCCGTGCGCTCCAAAGCGCCCGCCGCCGAATTGGACGAAGGCAAGCGAACGTGGTTCGGTGATGGACCGTGGGTCGCGTAATGCGGCCAAACCCAGTCTCGAAATTATCCGCCGGAGCTGGCTGACGGGATCTGTGTCGGCGCTTGCGACGCTGGGCATGAGCACAATGATGTGCGAAGGCTCGCAGGGCTCGGCTGTGTCCGGACCGAATACGAGCGCGGCTCCCGCCGCCATCAGTGCTTCGCGGAGCGGCGTTACCAATCGGCCCTCCGCGCCGTCAGTCACCAGAAGAACGCGGGCGTTCCGAAGGGACGCCTCCGGGTCGGCGTCCGGGATAGTCTCCGACCAACACTCGGTTACGAAGTCTCGCACCCAGGAGTCATCGTCCGCCTCGGGAACAGCCCTTGCGTCTCGCGCGAGATACAACGCTTCCGCGATCTGCTCGATCGAAGACGTGGCAAAGGCGACTGAGTCAATCCGTCCGGCCAAGCCAATCCGGCTGGCCGTCTCGGCGACAACTTCGGCGGCTTTTATCGAGTCGAGTGCGAGATCTTCCAGAAGACGCATATGGGGCGCGACCGTCGCACGGGGGTATCGCGTACGGTCTACGATTATCTCGAGAAGGATTGCTGCGATCCCCGCGATGGAGAGCGCCTCGACGCCCTGTTCGTGCGCGTCCTGAATGACGCTCGCCTGGCTGGGGAGCGGCTCTGCGGGGAGCGGCGCCGACAAAGGGGTATCGAGCAGGGCACCGAGGCTATCGAGGTCGGACCGGACTATCGCCGCGAGAAACGGCGTCCGCTTCTCGAGATAGCGAGTCAGACGTTCAGCCGAGGCGCCCGACGCTGCGGCAAGACTTGCTTCGAGTCTTCCATGGGGCTGCATCGACCGGGCAACAATCGGCACCTCGAACGGGAGTTCGCAGGGGTTCGTAATGAACACTTTCTCGCGCGCTGGCAGGAAAGGCCTGACAAGCCTTCCCTCGCAGAGGCGCTCCCATCGAACGGATATCCCGAATGCGTGGGCCGCCGCCAGGGCCGTGTTGAAGTCAGCGTCACGGCCCGGGCGTGATTCCAGAGCGAAGCACTGCGGGCCTGCATCGCCGAGGATCTCTTGCACCAGAGAAGACAGAACGCCCCCGGGGCCAACCTCGAACATGAGATCAACGTTCTGGGCAAGGTCTCGCACCAGCGAGACAAAATCGACGCGCGATATAACCTGCGAGGCAAAGTGCTCACGCAGGGGGATGGGCCCTGCCATGCCCTTCCCGGTCAGCCCTGAAAAAACCGCAATCTCCGAGGGCTCAAAGGAATCTGGCAGATCCGCTTGCCGCAGCGCCTCACACGCGCCTTCGATCATTCTCGAATGGAACGCGTTCGACACGGGCAGCATGGTGGCGGCAATCCCCGCCGCCCGGGCACGCTCGCGAAGCGCCACAATCGCGCTTCTTTCGCCAGACACGACAACCTGCGACGCGCTGTTGATGTTTGCGATGACAACGTAGCCTGGAGTCTCGCTGAGCAGGGATTCCGCACGCTCAAGGTCACAACGAACGCTCATCATGGCCCCTGCCGTCGCGTGCTGCGCGGTCATCGCCTGCCCGCGCAGCGCGGCCAATCGCAGCAGGGAGCGTTCGTCAAAGGCCCCCGCGGCGTGAAACGCTGTCAACTCCCCGAGGCTGTGGCCACCAACGGCATCGGGCGCGATGCCGAGCTCGCCGAGTCGGCGCAACCAGGCAAGAGATGCAAGACAGATCGCGGGTTGAGCGTTCTCCGTCGCGGCCAGACGCCGTGCACACTCCGCTCTCTGCTCGTCAGACGCCATGCGATCAAGCGCAGGCAGCACGAGCGCGACGAGCGAGTCGTCATCAGTACGCCCTAGCCATGTGTCCGCCGCAGCGGCCAGCGTCGCGCCGGCCTCATGACGACGCAAGGGAACGCCTGCCATGCCCGGCATCTGCGACCCCTGCCCGGGAAACAGGAAACCGACGCGCCGGGATGGATTGCCCACTCCAACCCATACACGACGGGTCCGACTCCACACGACGCCGTGAGGGGCCCGCGAGGCCTCCTCGGCCAACGTCACCGCTTCGAGCGCAAGCTCCACCACTTCCCCGGGCGAAGCAGCGACCAGAGCGCCACGAAAACCAGGCATGTCCTTGTCGGCTGCGCAGCGACGCGCGAGAGAGTCCGAGAGGTCGACCAGATCACCCATGCTCGCATCGCGCGCGGCATCCGCCAGCTCTCGGGCCCGCGCGGCGAACTCCGCCAGGTCGCGGGCCGCCAACACGAAGAGCTCGGTCTCCTGCGCAGAAGCGAGCAACGTGCTCTCATCGATCGCAGGCGCAAGATTGGCCGCAGGTGGGTCTGCGGATTCAAGGGTTACGTGGCAGTTGATTCCGCCGAAGCCCATGGCCGAGACGCCCGCCCGCAATCTCGATGTCGCGGGTTGGACGCTGCCTTCCATAACCGGGTAGAGACTCCGGGCTTCGCCATCGAAGGTCGCGTTCGGATCGCGGCACGCTGCTGTTGGTGGAATCACCCGTCGATTGACTGCAATGGTCGCCTTGATCAGACCTCCCACCCCGGCGGCCGCCTTGGTGTGTCCGACGATCGACTTGAACGAAGTGATCCCGACCGACCTTGGCTTGCTTCCGGCCGACCCCAGTACTTTCGCCAAGGCTTGAAGTTCGATCCGGTCACCGACGACGGTACCGGTACCGTGTCCCTCGACGAAGTGCAGCGTGTCGGGGCCGTAGCCCGCTTTCTCGTACGCCCGCTCTATGGCAAGTGCTTGCCCGTCACGGTCGGGGGCAGTGATGCCTCCTCGCCCGTCGGACGAGACGCCCCATCCGCGCAGAACAGCGTAAATGCGCCGCCCGGCGGCCCGCGCATCGGCCAGACGCTGCAGAACCACAAAGCCGCAGCCTTCACCGGCGATGAAACCGTTTGCGCGCTTGTCGTAGACATGCATGTCGCCGGTGGCGATGGCTCCTGTCCTGGAGAAGGTCACGAGCTCGAATGGATCGATGCTGACGTCAACCCCGCCAGCGAGCGCGAGATCGAGGTCGCCACGCTGTAGTGCGTTGGCCGCCGTAGCCACTGCCAGAAGCGAGGAAGCGCACGCACCGTCGACGGTATAGCCACCGCCGTGGGCGCCGAGCGCCGTGCAGATTCTCCCCGCGATGGTGTTCGAGAGTCCTCCTGCGAGTGAGTCCTCGGTGGGCGCCGCCAGAACGGATTTGAAGGTTGTCTCAGTGGTCGAGGCAATCGCTTCGATCTCGGCATTCGACATCCCGTGGGCTTCGAGTGCCGTGGAGAGCGCGCGGCGGAAGAATGGCCAGCGCAGGCGCAACGCATGGGAGCGCATGATCTCGCCTGTCAGTGTGTTGCCAACGATGACGCCAGTGCGATCCGCCGGAATCGTCTCGCGTGAGTGGCCGGCATCGCTCAGGGCTTCTAGAGCAACCTCGAGGGCCAGCCAATGGACGATGTCTGTGGAATCGAAGGTCGTGCGCGGTACCCGCCGTGCAGCCCAGTCGAAAATGAATCCATCGATCACGGCGGCGCGCGTTGCGTAGGTCGTATCCGGGTCCCCCGGACTCGACTTCAAGTATTCGGCGGAGAGTCTCTGGGGTGGAATCCGTCTGAACTCACGGCGGCGCGTCAGAACGTTCTCCCAAAGCTGGCGTGGGCCGCGAGCTCCAGGGTAGTAGGCACCCAGGCCGATGATTGCAATGGAGTCGTCAGCCATTCAGTGCGCCTTCAGATCAGGGAGGCGCGCTACACGGCAGCATCGCCAGATAAGTTGGGGTGGCAGAACCACAGGGCCGGGCAATGGCGATCGCCTCAGGGAAGAGCGGCAATTACACGTAGCACGTGCCGCACGCCCCAAGACGATCGCGGCAGGCTCAGTCGCTGAAGAGAAGCGAACCGCGCATCTTGGTCAAAGACGCCTCCATCTCGACGAACGCCTCGAGCGCGGCAACCACCATGGGTTCAACGCCGAGAAGCGTGGCTACCTTTCCGACGGCAGCTTTCTCCGCCGCCGCGTAGCCGTCAGCGCTTGCCGTTCTGATGGCGTCGTACACGAGCCCCTTGCGTCGCGTCTTGATGAACGCGCTTTTGGTGAGGTCTTCCAGTTTGTGACTCTTGTAGTCAATGGCGCGCCATCTCTCTATGACCGCATCGCTTGCACCTATCGTGCGGCCGTGATGCACCAGAAACTCCCATTCGCGGGGCGAAATCTCCCCGTCTGCGCCCGCGATGTGCAGGAGCACCTGCGTGTATTCCTCCATCTGCTCGGGAGTAGGGGCCCTCGTGCCACGGATCTGCTCGACCGCATATTTCGATACTGTATTCATTCGATTTTCCTCAATGACCATGGTGTTGAAGCGTGTAGTGCAAGACCTGAGCAGTTCCCGCAGCGTAACGCGGTCTATTGCCCAAGCGCTGGGCATCTACGCACTATGTCCAGCGTGAAGCTTGCCGAACCTTGCAGCGGGGCTCGACAGCTGCAAGGTTGCGCAAGTTTCGCGCGCCCTGGCTTGTTACAAGTCGATCGGTGAGGTCGCGTGCGAGTTACCCGACCGTATCAGCCGACCGGCCTGTCAGTTCCACGTGCCCTCTTTGGAGAGACCCGCATGAAGGTTGTTGTGTCCGTCTCCGCCTCGGTTTTAGGGATGGTTATCGGCGTGGGAGAGCGCTGGCGCGTCGCGGCGTTGCTGGGCCTGACGGTGCTGGCCGCCTGCGGCGACAGCACGACGGCAACGCCGGCAGTCGCGCCAGCGCAGCCCGTGCGGGTGGTTGCCGTGCAGCCGGTGAGCGGATCGGCCGAGCTGGAGGTGGCCGGCACCGTGCGTCTGAAACGGGAAACGCCACTGGCTTTCAACTCGCCGGGCCGCATTGCGTCCATCGATGTGCGCGAAGGCGATCAGGTGGCCGCGAGACAATTGCTGGCGCAACTCGACACCACGGCATTGGGGGCGAACCAGGCTTCTGCCGCCGCCGAAGTGGTACGAGCGCAGGCTGAGCTCAAGCGCGCCGAGGATCTGTTTGCCAAGGGCTGGGTGGCGGCGCCGAACGTCGAACAGGCGCGATCGACGGCGGTGGCGGCGCAGGCGCGGGCGCGGGCGGCTGGTTTCGATGTGAGCCTGGCGGTGCTGCGCGCGCCGGCGGCCGGCGTGGTACTGGCGCGGCCTGGTGAGCCGGGGCAGATCGTTGCGCCCGGCCAGGCCGTGCTGACCATTGGCGAGATGAACGAAGGTTTTGTGCTGCGGCTGCCGTTGGCAGACCGTGATACGGCGCGGGTGCGGCAGGGCCAGACTGCCACGGTGCGCATCCCCGCGCTGGGGCCAGGCACGCTGGCCGGCACGGTGAGCGAAGTCGGCGCGCGCGGCGATGATGGCACCGGCACCTTCCGCGTGGAGGTAAAGCTGCCGCCCGACAGCCGTCTCGCGTCGGGCCAGATCGGCACCGCCCGACTGGTGCTGGGGCCGGCAGAACCGGGGGCACCGATCAGCGTGCCAGCAACGGCCGTGTTCTCGGCACGGGCAGATGAGGGGTTCGTGTATGTGCTGGACCCGGCGACGCGGCGGGTGCAGCAGCGGCAGGTGATGCTGGGCAATGTGGATGCGGCAGGCGTGGTGGTGACAAGCGGTTTGCAGCCCGGTGAGCAGGTGGTGACCACCGGGGTTGACCGGCTGCGCGATGGCCAGGTAATCGAACTGGCCGGGCAGGGGCCCCAGTGAACGCCATCATCCGCTTTGCGATCCAGCGCTGGCAGATCACCCTGGTGGTGTTCCTGGCGCTGGTGGCGCTGGGGCTTTCGGCGTTTTTCACCATTCCCCGATCGGTTGATCCGCATTTCCCGTCGCCGTTCATTCTGATCATCGCCACGGTGCCGGGCGCCGAGCCGGCCGATATGGAATCGACGATCGCCAAGCCGATCGAGGACGTGGTGCAGGGGCTGGATGGCATCGTGAAGGTGCAGTCGCGCTCCACCGACTCCACCACCGTGATCACCGCCGAGTTCGATTGGGACGGCGATGCCGAGAAATATTATGACGAGGTGGTGCGCGAGGTGAACGCCATCCGCTCCACCCTGCCATCGGCGCTGACCCGGCTGGAATTCCAGAAAACGCGCACCACCGAAGCCGCCGTGCTGCAATTCGCGCTGGTATCGGACACGGCGAGTTATCGCCGGCTGGAAAAGATCGCCAAGGACCTGCGCGAGCGGCTGAACCGCGTGTCGGGCGTGCGGGCGACACGGGTGTGGGCGCTGCCTCAGCCGGAAATGCGCGTGGCGCTGGATCCCGGCCGGCTGGCGCAGTTGGGTATTCCGGTCACCGCCATCACGGATGCGCTGAAAGGCGGCGGTCAGGATCTGCCCCCCGGCGCCGTGCAATCGGGGGATGCGCGCCTGAACGTGCAGGCCGGCGGCGCCTACAAGAGCGTGGACGAGATCAAGGACGAGCCGGTGCGCGCCCAGGATGGCCGCATCGTGCGGGTGAAGGACGTGGCGCAGGTGAGCTGGGCCTATGAGGAGCAGCCGCATTTTGCCCGCTACAACGGCAAGCGCGCGGTTTGGGTGACACTGACCCAGAAAGACGGCTTGAATGTGCTCGACATCCGCAATGCCGCCGTGAAGGCGGCCGATGTCTATCGCCCGCTGCTGCCGCCCGACGTGCAGATGATCGTTGGCTTTGATCAGAGCGACGACATCACCCGCAAGTTGAACCATTTGGGCTGGGATTTCGCCATCGCGCTCGGCCTGGTGCTGATCACGCTGCTGCCGCTGGGCTGGCGGGCCAGCATCGTGGTGATGGTTTCGGTGCCGCTCAGCCTCGCGATGGGCGTGGCGGTGCTGGGCTGGAGCGGCTTCACGCTGAACCAGCTGGCGATTTCAGGCTTCATCATCGCGCTCGGCCTGCTGGTGGATGACAGCATCGTGGTGACGGAAAACACCGCCCGCCATCTGCGCATGGGCAAAAGCCGGCAACAGGCGGCGATCGACGGCACCAGCCAGATCGCGGTGGCGGTGATCGGTTGCACCTGCGTGCTGCTGCTTGCCTTCTTGCCGCTCACGATGCTGCCCGAAGGCGCCGGCAAGTTCACCCGCAGTCTGCCGGTGGCGGTGCTCGGCACAGTGGCGGCCTCGCTGCTCGTGTCGCTGACCATCGTGCCGTTCCTCGCCAGCCGCATCCTGCCGCACGAGGAAAGCGAGCATGGCAATGCCTTCCTGCAGGCAGTCAATAGCGGCATCCAGCGTTTCTACCAACCGGTGCTGCACTGGGGCCTCACGCATCCGTGGCGGGCCTTGGGCGTTTCGACGCTGCTGATCTTCTCCGGTCTTGGCCTGGTGCCGCTGATCGGCTCCAGCCTGTTTCCACCGGCCGAGACCCCGTATTTCCTGGTGCAGGTGACCGCCAGCGAGGGCACCGCCATTCCGGCGACGACCCGCGCTGTTGACGTGGTGGAAAACGCCCTGCAGGGCGAGGGCGAGGTGCAGGCGGTGATGAGCAACATCGGCCGCGGCAACCCGCAGATCTTCTACAACCAGCGCAACTTTGATCAGCGCAGCAACATCGGCGAAGTGCTGGTGATGCTGAAGCGCTGGGACGAGACAGGCGGCCCGGCACTGGTCGAGAGGCTGCGCGCCAGGCTCGCCGCTGCGCCCGACGCGCAATATGTCGTCAAGGTCTTCCAGAACGGCCCGCCCATCGATGCTCCGGTCCAGATGCGGATCGTAGGCCCCGAACTCGATGTCCTGAAACGCCTGGCCGCCGCGGTGGAAGCGGTGATGCGCGAGGTGCCGGGCACCCGCGACATCAAGAATCCGGTGGCGGTGGACCAGCCGCGCCTCAATCTCGGGCTGGACAGCGACAAGGCCGCCCTGCTGGGGGTGGCGCCGGGCGCACCGCGACGTGCGCTGCGGCTGGCGCTGAGTGGCGAGAATGCCGGGCGTTTCCGCGATGTCGAAGGCGACAGCTACAACGTTGTCGTTCGCCTGCCGCTCGCCGAACGCCACAGTGTGACGGTGCTCGACGATATCTACCTGCCCGGCAGCAGAGGTGCCGTGCCACTACGCCAGATCGCCACGCCCTATCTCGATTCCGCGCCGCCGCGCATCAACCGTGAACGCCAGAGCCGCGTCGCCTATGTCGATGCCCAGGTGGCCGACGGTTATCTCACCGCCAAGGTGAACGCTGCGGTAGTGAAGGCGGTTCAGCAACAGGTAAAGATGCCCGACGGCTATCGCCTGGATATCGGTGGCGAGGCGGAAACGGCGGCGAAGAGCTTTGGCGGCCTCGGCCCGATCATCGCGTTCGCCGTGTTCGGCATTTTGGCCGTGCTGGTGATCGAGTTCAGCCGTTTCCGCGAGACGCTCGTGGTGGCCGGCGTCATCCCGCTCGGCCTGTTCGGCGGCTTGGTGGCCTTGTTCATCACCGGCAATTCGCTGAGCTACACCGCTGTCATCGGTTTCGTCGCGCTGATCGGGATCGAGATCAAGAACAGCCTGCTGCTCGTCGATTTCACCACCCAGCTGCGCGAAGCCGGCCGGCCGCTGCTCGAAGCCATCGAGGAAGCCGGCGAGGTCCGCTTCCTGCCCGTACTGCTGACCAGCGTGACGGCGATCGGTGGCCTGCTGCCGCTCGCCCTCTCAGGTTCCGGTCTTTACGCCCCGCTCGCCTGGGTGATCATAGGTGGGCTGGTTTCGTCCACCATCTTGTCCCGCGTGGTCACGCCAGTGATGTATCTGCTCATCGTGCGGGGGGCGCCAGATGGCAGCATCAGCCCGGATTGACCGTTGCGATTCCCTTCATCACCGCGCGTAAACCGGATCGCTGCGGTCACGCGAGCCGAGCAGCTGTAGCGAGGCGAACATGCCCTCGTTCCAGATCGAGGAGGTGGGCTGGTTGATGTTCCAGTCCATCACCACCGTGCGCTTGGCGATGCGCCACTCGCCGCCGCGCTTCTCGAGGCGGTCTACGTAGCGCCCACCAAACAGGAAGTCGCTCTGTACCTTGGAGGCATCAAAACCGAAGCGCTCCAGGTAGCTCGGCCCGAACACCTCCCGGGTTTTCTGCGGATCGCCTTTGACGCGGTGATACGCGAACAGATAAGACTCCGTGTGCGCAACATCGCCCTCGATCTCCATGTGCACATTCATGATCGCGTGCATGGTCACCTCGAACCAGTTCTGTATCTCGCGGATGATGAACTCGGCGAAGGCCTGCGCATTGCCCGCGAATACGCCGTGGTCATCAAAGCCGTCTTCCCAGTAGACGCTCTTCATGAGATCGACGTCGCAGCGGTCAAGGGCGCGGCAGTAGCTCGTCAGCACGTGGTAGATCTTCTGGCGATCGAG
>CAJADV010000645.1 GCA_903938575.1 uncultured Gammaproteobacteria bacterium | reverse complement strand
GTCATAGACGCCCACTGTTTTGCCATCCCTGTCCTGCATGAAGCCGGACTCCTCCGATCTGGTCTGCTCGTAATAGCGCACGAGCTGCGCGCAGAACCCGGGCTCGAACACACGCGGCACGCACAATACCGGCGCCTGCACGGCCGCCGGGACTGCCGGGCTGGTGTCTATGTACGGACGCCCCAACGCAATCAGTCTCGCTAGCTGTGCTCCCTCTGCCTCCAACACGGGTAACTGCGCGAGCACGCGGAGTCGCTGGTCGAGTAACAGCGTGAACGGCTCGTAGTGAGATGCCTCCGCATCACCGCCACGCAGTGCGCCGTACTGTCTGCTGATGACGCCATCGGCGTCGTGGAACCAGCGGATACCTGGCAGGTCCTCCCTCAGTCCGCCGACACGGAAATCAGCCGCATCAAGACTTAGCCCGAAAAAACAGAACTGCTCGTCATCGAACACACTGCGCAGCTCGGCCAGCTCGGCGTGAACACGGGCAATCTCTGGTCGGCTCCCCGCGCCGAGAAAACACAGCAGCACCAGCCTGCCGGCGGCGGCGCCGAACTGGAACGCAGACGTGCTGTGCGTTGGCGCCGCGAACAGCGGCACAGGATCACCGGGAGAAAAAGCCATGCTGTGTTTGACGCGTCCAGATTGCTCAAGCGCTCATTCTTGGCGCATCAAAGGTCTGTGGCAACTCCGCCATCTACGTCGGCGCGCTGATGCCCTCCGGCCACCATCGTATAGATCACCGGGACGACGAACAGCGTGAACAAGGTCCCGACCGTCATGCCGAACGTAATCACGATACCGATGGAGATGCGCGCCTGCGCGCCCGCACCGCTTGCCAGAAGCAGCGGCAACACGCCGCACACCATGGCCGCCGTGGTCATCAGGATGGGACGCAAGCGCACGGATGCCGCCTCCACTACCGCCTCCGTGACAGACAGCCCGCTACGCTGCTGCAACCGGTTGGCAAAGTCGACGATCAGGATCCCGTGCTTGCTGATCAGCCCGATCAGGGTAAGCAGCCCGATCTGCGTGTAGATGTTCATCGTCGCGAGTCCGAGGGCTAGCGGAATCAGAGCGCCGCAGACCGACAAGGGCACGCTCACCAGCACGGTAAGCGGATCGGTGAAACTCTCGAACTGCGCAGCGAGCACCAGATAAATCACGATCATGGAGAACAAGAATGTAAGCAGGAGCTTGTTGCCCTCGGCCATGAACTGGCGCGACTGACCGAGGTAATCGGCCGAGAACCCCTGCGGGAGCAGGCTGCGCCCCTGCGTCTCGAACCACTCGATACCATCACCGAGGGAGGCGCCGGGACTCATCATCGCGCCGATGGTCGCGGAGTTGAGTTGCTGGAATTCCGTGAGAGCGTTGGGACGATTCTCCCGCACACGGCTCACCACCGCGGACAGCGGAACCTGCTCGCCATTGGTGGTGCGCAGGTAGTAGGTATCGAGTTGCGCTGGATCCACGCGGTACGCACGCTCGAGCTGGAGTATCACCTTGTAGGACCGTGAATCGAGGTCGATACGCGAGGCTTCGATCTCGCCCAGGTAGTTCGCCAGCGTGGAGCCGATCTGGGCCATGTCGATGCCAAGACGCGAGGCCTTGTCGCGATCTATGCGCAGCTGCAGTTCGGGTTTGTCGAAGCGCAGCTCGGAGTCGACGTAGACGAAGAGCCCACTGGCCCGCGCCTTGGCCTCGATCTCTTCGGCCACCTGATGCACCAATTCGTAGGATCCGGTGCCTGAGACCACGAAGCGCAGCGGCAGCTCCGCCGAAGCGCCCGGTATCGAGGGAAAATTGAAGGTGTTGATGCGCAGCCCGGGAATCTTGGACATCTTGGTCAACAGATCCGCCTGAACATCGAGAGCGCTGCGCTCGCGCTCGGACCACGGCTTCAGCATGATCATGCCGAAGAAGGTGTTCTGTCCGAATCCCCCGCCCACGAGCCAATAGCGCCACCGCTCCGGGACATCACGCAGGATCTCTTCGGCCTCCGCCACCCAGCGCCAGGTGTGCTCGATGGTCGAGTCTAGAGGCCCCTCCCCCACCACGAAGACCTGCCCGGTATCCTCGAGCGGGGCAAGCTCCTGCGGAATGGCGCCGAACAGGAACACGATGCTCACCAGAACGGTCGCCGCGAATACAAGCGCGGAAGGGCGATTCGCGAGGGTAGCTCGCAGCAAGCGACGGTAAAGTCGTTTGGTGAAGTCGAAATTGCGGTCGAGCAGGGCGACCAGGCGGTTGCTGCTGGCCTCCGGACGCAGGAGCCGCGCGCACATCATCGGCGAGAGCGTGAGCGCAACTAAGCCTGAGACAACCACCGCGCCCGCGAGCGTGAACGCGAACTCGATGAAGAGTTTTCCCGTGAGGCCGCCCAGAAACCCGATGGGCGCATACACCGCCGCCAGCGTCAGGGTCATGGCCACGACCGGGAAGGCGATCTCCCGGGCGCCGACGAGCGCGGCCTCGAACGGCGGGATGCCTTCCTCGATG
>CAJADV010000644.1 GCA_903938575.1 uncultured Gammaproteobacteria bacterium | reverse complement strand
TCCACCCGCGCCGGCGCGCTGATCGCCAAGGCGGCCGCCGACAGCGTGAAGCGGGTCACGCAGGAACTGGGCGGCAAATCGCCCAATATCATTCTCGATTTTCCCGGTTTCGCCGATGCGGTGTTCGCGGGCGCGCGCGCCTGCTTTTTCAACACCGGACAGTCCTGCAACGCGCCCACGCGCATGCTGGTGCCGGCTGCCCGTCACGCCGAGGCGCTCGAGGTCGCCGCACGCGCGGCAGCCACTGAGGTGGTGGGTGCCCAGTTCGCCGAAGGCACCACGGTGGGGCCGGTGGTGAGTGATGTGCAGTGGCGGAAAATTCAGGGCCTGATCGAAAAGGGCATCGCCGAGGGAGCGCAGTTGATGGCCGGCGGCACGGGTCTGCCGGATGGCATCAGCAAAGGCTATTTCGTGAAGCCCACGGTCTTCGGCGGCGTGAACAACCAGATGACCATCGCCCGCGAGGAGATCTTCGGGCCGGTGCTGTCGATCCTCCCCTACGGCAGCCTGGATGAAGCCGTCCAGATCGCCAATGACACGCCGTATGGCCTGTCGAGCTACATATCCGGTGAGCCGGATGAGGCTCGCCAACTGGCGACTCGCCTGCGTACCGGGATGGTGCACCTGAACGGCGCCGGCACTGATATCCGGGCCCCCTTCGGCGGCTTCAAGCAGTCGGGTAACGGTCGGGAGTGGGGCGAGTGGGGCTTCCACGACTTCCTGGAGATCAAGGCGATCATGGGTTACGGAGCCTGATCGCAGCGGCATTCGGGGAGGTATTCCGCGGTGATTGACGCGCAGCGGGAAGAGGCCTGGCGTGCCGAGAGGCTCCGTGAGGCCACGCGGGTGCTGCGCGCGGGCGATGCCCCCGGCGCGGAGTCCCTGTGCCGGGATTTCCTGCTGCTTCACCCGGGTTGCACCTCGCACCTGCGCCTACTTGCGCACAGCCTGCAAGCGCAACAGCGCGAGGCTGAAGCGGAAGCAGCGCTGCGCTTCGCGCTCGATATCGAGCCCGCAGTGGCGGGCATTCACGAGGATCTCGGCTCCCTGATGATGGGGCTCGGCAGGGCTGAGGATGCCGTCAGCTGCCTGCGGGCAGCGATCCGCCTCGATCCGCGCTCGGGCAGCGCCAACCGCAAGCTTGGCAAGGCTCTGGTGGCGCTGGGCCGGGGTGCCGACGCAGACCTCGCCTATGCGGAGTTCCTTGAACTCGATCGTGATCGCGGGGCGCTCGCGGCTGCTCTGGAGTTGCTGCGCGATGGTGACGAGACTGCTGCGGCCGACGCCTTCCGGACCGCGCTCCGCGCGAACCCCGACAACGTTGACGCCATGCGTTTCCTGGCCGGCATTTACCGCCGGCAGAAGCAACAGCTTGGCGATGCCGAGGCGCTGTTGCGCCGCGCGCTGCAACTGGCGCCCGATTACCTCGCCGCATGGCTGTTGCTGGGTTCGGTGCAGATCGAGCGGGTCAAGCTCGCGGATGCAGCCGACACCCACCGCCGCGCGATCGCTCTGGATGACACCAGCACCGAGGCCTGGGCGGGCCTTGGCAATGCGCTGTCACGCGCTGGCGATGCGGCGGGTGGTGCCGCCGCCTATGCGCGTGCCGTGGAGCTCGAACCCGGCATCCCTGGCGTGCAGATGGGCTATGCCCATGCCCTGAAGACCATCGGAGATCAGTCCGGGGCTCTCCGCGCCTACCGCGCTGCCATTCGCGCCAAGCCTGATTTTGGCGAGGTCTACTGGAGCATGGCAAACCTCAAGGTGTTCCGTTTCGAGGACGCCGAGGTGGTCGCCATGGAAGAGCAGCTCACGCGAGCTGGCCTGGACGAGAGCGCCGAGATCCACTTCCGCTTCGCGCTGGGCAAGGCCTGCGACGACCGCAAGGAATACCCGGCTGCGTGGCAGCACTACGACGCCGGCAACCGCCGCCAACGCATGTTGGTGAAACACGACGGAGTCGACATGGAAGCGCGGCACACGCGGATCATCGAGACATTCACGGAGGAATTTCTCGCAGCGCACGCGGGCAACGGGTGTGACTCGCAGGCGCCGATTTTCATCGTCGGCCTGCCTCGCTCGGGGTCTACGCTGATCGAGCAGATCCTCGCCAGCCACAGCCAGGTCGAAGGCACGGCTGAGCTGCCCACGCTGGGGAAGATCGTGGTCTCGCTGGGACGCTACCGCACCGATCGCCGGGAGTACCCGGAATTGCTCCGTGATTTTCGTCGCAAGGACTGGCGCGCCTACGGTCTGCAGTACATCGAGGAGAGTGCAGCCTACCGCTTCAGCGATCGCCCCCGCTTCACCGACAAGCTGCCGAACAATTTCCCCCACGTGGGGCTGCTGCATCTGATCCTGCCGAACGCCGTGATCATCGATGCGCGTCGTCATCCGCTCGACAGTCTTCTCGGCAACTACCAGCAGCTCTACGGCAAGGGCCAGAACTTCAGCTATGACATGGCCGAACTGGCCGAGTACTACCTCTCTTACCACCGATTGATGCAACACTGGCAGCGCGTGATGCCCGGCAAGGTTCTCGAGGTGAATTACGAGGACACCGTGACCCGGCTCGAGTGGCAGGTGCGTCGCATCCTCGAGCACTGCGGGCTGCCCTTCGAGGAGCAGTGTCTTCGTT
>CAJADV010000643.1 GCA_903938575.1 uncultured Gammaproteobacteria bacterium | reverse complement strand
CTTCTTCCTGATCTACCTCGGTGGCGGCACGCTGGTGTATTTCCTCTACGGCATCCGCAATTCGCGCCTCGGCAAGGGCGAGGTGGTGATCGGCGCTGAGCCGACCATGGATCTGCCGCAGCGTCTCAAGGACTGAAACCACGGACCTTCGGGCTTCGCTGGCGGCATGATGCGACGGGGCCGTATACTGTTCGTATATACAGTATGCGGCCACTACCGTGGACTATACCGAACTCCACTGCATCAGCAATCTGAGCTTCCTGCGAGGGGCCTCGCACCCGTCCGAGCTGGTGGCCCGCGCCGCTGCACTCGGTTATCTGGGGCTCGCGCTTACCGATGAGTGCTCACTGGCGGGCATCGTCCGCGCCCATGTCGCGGCCCGTGAAGCGGGCCTCAAACTCATCATCGGTGCCGAGTTCCGGCTGCCCGGCGAGATCCTGCTGGTCCTGCTGGCTCCGGACCGCCCCGCCTATGCCAGCCTCTCGGGCCTGATCACGCTGGGGCGACGACGCGCGCCCAAAGGCGAATACACACTCCGGCTTGAGGATCTGCCCATCAACGCCCGCGGCTGCCTGGCTATCTGGGTGCCGGCGGCGGACGCGACGGACACGGTGCTGGACACGCAGGCAGCGGCACTTGCAGAGATTTTCGGTGATCGGCTGTGGCTTGGTATCGAACTGCATCGAGGGCCAGGCGAGCAACAGCGCTACCTGCAACTCCATGCGCTCGCCTGCAGGCATGCCATCGCAATGGTTGCCTGTGGCGGCGTGGCGATGCACGAAGCCTCGCGCAAACCCCTTGCGGATGTGCTGGCCGCCATACGCCTGGGACTCCCGGTACAGCAACTGGGTACGCGGATCGCTCCCAATGCAGAGGCGCATCTTCGACCCCGCACCACGCTGGCACGTCTGTATCCGCCTGCGCTGCTGGCCGAGAGCGTACGCATCGCCGAGCGCTGCCATTTTTCCCTCGAGGAACTGCGCTATGAATACCCACAGGAGGTAGTGCCCGCTGGCCGCAGCGCCTCGGCGTGGCTGCGCGAGCTCGTGCTCGCCGGTGCCGCGCGGCGCTGGCCCAGGGGCGTGGCACCACGGGTGGCCAGCCTTATCGAGAAAGAGCTCGGACTGATCCACGAGCTTGCCTACGAGTACTACTTCCTCACGGTGCATGACATCGTCGCCTTCGCCCGCACTGAGGGGATTCTCTGCCAGGGACGCGGATCGGCCGCTAATTCAGTGGTCTGCTACTGCCTGTTCATCACCGAGGTCGATCCCGACCGTGTCGAGATGCTCTTCGAGCGCTTCATCTCGAAGGAACGTAACGAGCCACCCGACATAGACGTGGATTTCGAGCACGAGCGGCGCGAGGAGGTGATCCAGTACATCTACCGCAAGTACGGCCGCGATCGCGCGGCGCTGGCCGCCAGCCTGATCACCTACCGCCCACGCAGCGCAGTACGCGATGTGGGCAAGGCACTGGGACTCGATCCGCCGTTCATCGACGAACTGGCCAATTCGCTTACATGGTGGGATCGCCCCGGCGACCTCGAGCGGCGCTTCACGGAGGAAAAGCTCGCCCGCGCCAGCAGCATGGCCACGCACTTTGTGAAATTGGTGAAGTCCATCCTCGGTTTTCCGCGTCACCTCTCGCAGCATGTCGGCGGTTTCGTGATCACGCGCAACCCCATCTCGGCGCTGGTGCCGGTGGAAAACGCCGCGATGCCCGAGCGCACCGTGATCCAGTGGGACAAGGACGATATCGAGGCGCTCGGTCTGCTGAAGGTCGACATCCTCGCCCTCGGCATGCTGAGCGCGATCCGGCGTGCTTTCGCGCTGGTGCAAACGGCGCACGGCGTGGCGCTGGATCTCTCCCGCATCCCTCCCGAGGACGAGGCGACCTACGCCATGCTCTGCGAGGGCGACAGCGTCGGCGTGTTCCAGGTCGAGTCGCGGGCGCAGATAGCCATGCTGCCGCGGCTGCGGCCGCGCACGTTCTACGATCTGGTCATACAGATCGCGATTGTCCGTCCGGGCCCCATTCAGGGCGATATGGTCCACCCTTATCTGCGCCGCCGGCAGGGGCTCGAGCCGGTGGACTACCCGGGTGCAGAGATCCGCGGCGTGCTCGAGCGCACACTGGGAGTGCCCATCTTCCAGGAGCAGGTGATCAAGCTGGCGATGGTCGCAGCCGGCTTCAGCGGTGGCGAGGCCGATCAGCTGCGCCGCGCGATGGCTGCCTGGAG
>CAJADV010000642.1 GCA_903938575.1 uncultured Gammaproteobacteria bacterium | reverse complement strand
TTCTGAGTATCGCGAGGCTTTTGGTTTCAGGTGAGTGGCTGCGGCGCACACGGGGTCACGGCGCACACGGGGTCAGGTCTTCCGCGCACACGGGGTCAGGTCTTCCATTTTTCAGGGTCGCGCCTGCCACGTTTGAGTCTTGCCTTTGGAGATTGCCATCAGCCGGCTTCCGATCTGGCAGAGCCACTGGGCTCATGCTGCAAAACCTAAGACCTGACCCCAACGGTACACGAGGCCCGCCACCCCGCAGGGGTGGTCTCGGTCAGTGAGGGGCTTTATCCTCCCGGTGCCCTCGCGGACTGCAGGTGCCGACCTGCGAGCAGGTAGCTGCAAGCTGAGCGGGGCCGCCGAACATGATGGCGGCACACACGGGTATCACCGTGAGCGCAGCCAACAAGGGCGCCATGCCAGCGCCTGCGCCGTTCGCGCGCAACCCCCAGTATCCAGACATAAGGGAGAGAATCGATGGCTAACGAACACCGTCTTGAAGGCAAGGCTTGCATCGTCACCGGCGGCGCCAGCGGCATCGGTGCCGCCACCGTCCGCCGTTTCGTACGTGAAGGCGCGGAGGTGCTGATCGCAGACCGCGACCTCGCGATGGCGGATGCACTGGCGAGCGAGCTCGGGCGCGCGGTGAGCACCATTGCCTGCGACGTGCGTCTGGAGGCGGACGTGCGCGCCGTGGCCGCGGCGGCGATAGCGCGCTGGGGACGGGTAGACGTGCTGGTGAACAACGCGGGCTCTGAACTCAACCGGGCCTACGACGAGACCACGGTCGAGGAGTGGGACCGCGTGCTCGACACCGACCTCAAGGGTCCGTGGCTGTTCTGCAAACACGTGGTGCCGCACATGGTTGCGGCGGGGCGCGGCAGCGTCATCAACATTTCGTCGCTTAACGGCCTTGTGGGCTTCCCCTTGTCCACCGCTTACGGCAGCGCGAAGGGCGGCCTGGTGGTGTTCACCAAGGACCTTGCCATCGAGCTTGCGACGAGCGGCGTGCGCGTGAACTGCGTGTGCCCTGGCGTGATCGCGACGCCGATGATGGAACGATGGACCGACCGGATGCCCGACAAGGCAGAAGCCCAGCAGATGCTGCGCGGGACGATGCCGATCGGCCGCATGGGCACGGCAGAGGAAGTCGCTGGTGCGATTTTCTTCTTCGCCTCGGATGACTCGGCCCTCTGCCAGGGATCGGTGCTCGCAGTGGACGGCGGATTCGTCGCGCAGTGACGTGGGTGTGGCGGCGACTGCAGGGTCTCGGCCATTGCCCTAAGACTCCCGCAGGACCCGGCCTTCCCCTTGGTTGTGATGCCACGCCCGACCCGCTAGGGTAAGCGCTCACGCCACCGCCAATGTCAGGAGCCACCATGTCACTGCTGCCCCCCGGATTTCCTGATGATGTGTTCGGTGCCTTCGGTGTGCTGAAGGGCCGCGATGTCTTGTCCGTGGATGACTTGAAGGTGCTGGCGCTGATCGAGGTCTCGGGTGAATACCTCTATCAGGCGATGGCGCGCGTCGTGCCCGATGAGGCCTGCAAGGCGCTTCTGAAGCGCAATGGCCAGGAGGAGCGCGGCCACGCCCATCGCATGCTGAAGGCGATCGCGCTGAAGGGCGGTGATTTCACGCTGCCACCCGACGAGGAGATTCCCTTCGTGCGCAATACGCCGCAGGAAATGCCCACCAATGCCGAGTTTCTCGCGATGCTCGCGGGCGCCGAGGATGACGGTGATCTCGTCTACCAGAGCTGGGCCGATGCCGAACCCGATCCCGAGGTCGCGAAGCTCCTGCGCCAGAACGGACGCGAGGAAGCTCGTCACGGCGAGCGCGTGAACGAGGTGCGCAGGTTGCTGGGTATGGCTGTCTAGGAGTTCTCCAGAGAAGTCTATGCTGGCCCCACGCACGGCGGAGTCTCCATGAGCGTCCCCTCACAAAAACAACTTTCCCTGCGCGCAGTTGTGCTGTCCGTGCTGCTCGCCATGGTGCTCGCCGCGGCCAACACCTACCTCGGGCTCTTCGCGGGCCTCACCATCGCCACGGCCATTCCCGCCGCGGTGGTGTCGATGGCGGTGCTGCGTGTGCTGGGTGGTGGCAGCATCCTTGAAAACAATATCGTCCAGACCGGCGCTTCGGCCGGTTCTTCGATCGCGGCGGGGGTGATCTTCACGCTGCCCGCGCTCGTCTTGCTCGGTTATTGGCAGGAGTTCCGCTACGGCTGGGTGCTGGCGATCGCGGGGCTGGGCGGTTTGCTGGGTGTGCTCTTCTCGGTGCCGCTGCGGCGCTCGATGATCGTCGACAACCCGCTGCCCTTCCCCGAGGGCAAGGCCGCGGCCGAGGTGCTGAAAGCCGGCGAGAATCCGGGGCCCGGGCTGCGTTTGCTCGGCTTCTCGGCAGCTCTCGGCGCGCTGGTGAAACTCGCTGCTGAAAGCGGCCTGCGCATCATTCCCGACAATGCCACGGTGGCCGGTTTTCTCGGCAAATACCTGGGCTACATGGGCACCAACCTGTCACCGGCGCTGCTCGGCGTGGGTTACATCATCGGGCTGAACATCGGCATTGTGGTGCTGCTGGGCAGCGTGCTGTCTTACAACATCGCCATCCCGCTTTACCACGCGCTCGCGCCCTCGCTCGATCCCGCACTCGCCGCGCAGTTGACGGGGCTTGCGGCCGCCGATGCCGCCAGCCTGATCCGCGCGGAGAAGATCCGCTTCCTCGGCGTGGGCGCCATGCTCGTGGGCGGCATGTGGACGCTGTTCTCGCTACGCGGCTCCTTGCTCTCGGGAATCCGTAGCGGGATCGCGGCGGCGCGCAAAGGCACGGACGAAACCGTCGCCGAGACCGAGCGCGACCTGCCGATGAAGTGGATGCTGATCGCACTGGTGCTGTTCGTGATTCCGCTGCTCGTGCTCTATCAGGCCATCGTGCACGACTGGCTGGTGAGCGTGCCGATGGCGCTCATCATGGTGGTGGCGGGTTTTCTGTTTGCGTCGGTGTCTGCCTATCTGGCAGGCCTCGTGGGTTCCTCCAACAACCCGGTGTCGGGCATCACCATCGCCACCATCCTGTTTGCGTCTGCCGTGCTGGTGCTGCTGCTCGGCGCGGATTCCCCGATCGGCGCCGTGGCCGCCATCATGATCGGTGCGGTGGTGTGCTGTGCCGCCGCGGTGGCGGGCGACAACCTGCAGGATCTGAAGGCCGGTTATCTGGTGGGTGCCACGCCGTGGAAACAGCAGTTGATGCTCGGCATCGGGGCTTTTTCCTGCGCATTGGTGATGGCGCCGGTGCTGAACCTGCTGGCGGCGGCCTACGGCATAGGGCCTGCCACGGCAGAGCATCCCAATTCTCTGAACGCGCCGCAGGCGATGCTGATGGCCTCCGTGGCGCGGGGCATGTTCGGCGGAGAATTGCCGTGGGACATGATCGTATCGGGTGGCGTGCTGGGCGCGCTGATCATCGCGGTGGATGCCTGGCTCAAAGCGCGCGGCTCGCAGTTCCGCGTGCCGGTGCTGGCGGCGGCGATCGGCATTTACCTGCCCTTGGAACTGATGGTGCCGATTTTCCTCGGTGGCGCACTCGCGCACCTTGTCGAGCGCCGCCACGGTGTCGGGGCGCACGACGAGGCTGCACGCGACATCGCACACCGGCCGGGCACGTTGTTCTCGGCGGGGCTAATCACCGGCGAGGCGCTGATGGGCATCGCCATTGCGGTACCCATCGTGATGAGCGGCCGGCCCGATGTGCTCGCGCTGCCGGCGGGCTGGCACATGGGGCAGGGCGGTGGCCTGCTGGTGCTGGGTGTGGTGGCTTTCCTGCTCTACCGTGCCTCCGGCCGGCGTGCCCACTGAATCGCAGGCATCGCGCCCACATTGCAGCCGAGGATGAACATCGTGCGCAAGCTGTTGCTCGTGTGGATTCCCGTGGCGCTACTCGCGCTCTTCGCCGTGTTGCTGGGCCGCACGCTGCTCGTGGCGCCACCTGCGCCCGCAGCGCCCGCCGCTGCATCCGAGGCCGATACCTTCGATGGGGAAGTGATCGCGCGCCGTCTGGCTGAAGCCCTGCGTTTCAGAACGATCTCCTGGCAGGAGGGCGCAGCGCCGGCTGATGTGGACGCATCGCAGAAGGCATTGGTGGCCTTCCGCGACTGGATCACCACGACCTATCCCGCCTTCAGCGCGCAAGCCTCGCGCGAGATCGTGAATGACTACAGCCTGCTCTTCACGTGGAAGGGCAGCGATCCCGTATTGGCGCCTTACCTGCTGATGTCGCATATGGACGTCGTGCCCATCGCCCCCGGCAGTGAACCCGACTGGACGCACCCGCCTTTTGCGGGAGACATCGCAGATGGCTATGTCTGGGGGCGCGGCACCATCGATACCAAGGCCGGCATCATCGGGCAGCTCGAAGCGGCAGAGGCGCTGATCCGCGCCGGATTCAGGCCCAAGCGCACCGTGATGTTCGCCTTCGGCCACGACGAGGAAACCGGTGGGCAGGGCAATGCGCGCATCGCGGCCTTGCTCGCGGAGCGCGGCGTGCGGCTGGAGTTCGTCGATGATGAGGGCGGCGTGATCGTCACGGGCACGGTGCCCGGCATCGAGGGTCCCGTTGCCGTGGTGGGTGTGGCAGAGAAGGGCTATCTCACCGTGCAGCTCAGGGCACACAGCCCCGGCGGGCATTCCTCGCTGCCGCTGCCGATCGCCGAGACCGCCATCGGGCGGCTGGCCCAGGCGCTGGAGAAGCTCGCCCGCGCGCCTTTCGAGGGACGGATCGATGGTGTGTCGCGCGAGTTCCTGCAGCAACTGATGCCTTACATGAGCTTCGGCCAGCGTCTGGCGATTGCGAACCTCTGGCTGCTGGAACCCGCAGTGCTCAAGTCCATGAGTGCGTCGCCTGCCTCGGCCGCGATCCTGCGCACAAGCATCGCGCCCACCATGGTGCAGGGCGGCGTGAAGGAAAACGTGCTGCCGCCGTCTGCCACGCTCACGATCAACCTCCGCGTGCATCCGCGCGACACCACCGAGAGCGTGCTCGCACACATCCGCAAGGCTGTCGGCGATCCGCAGGTGGACATCGGCGCCGTGGGCGTGCGGCGCGAGGCCTCGGCAGTCTCTGACATGCAGGGCCCGCAGTTCGCGCTGATCCGGCGCACGCTGGAGCGCGTGAAGCCCGGCGTGATCGTGGCGCCGAACCTGCTCTCTGCGGCCACCGACGCGCGCCACTACGAGGCGCTGACGCGCAATGTTTTCCGGATGGTGCCGGCGGAACTCACCGCCGATGAACTGAAGGGTTTTCACGGCACCAATGAACGTGTGCCGGTGTCCTCGCTGGTGCTGATCGCGCGGTATTACCGCGAATTGATCAGGGGGGCGGATGGGGAGTTGTAGTGCCTGTCAGGCTGCTTGCCCCGGGGTGAAGGGGCGGATTTTTTCAAGGGCCTTGCCGAGGCTGTCCTTGGCGCATTCGGTGTCGTAACGCGCTTGGCCCCTCAGCCAGTAGCCCTCCGAGAGACCGAAAAACCGGCATAGCCGGAGATCGGTGTCGGCGCTGATGCCACGGCGCCCGGCGACGATGTCGCCGATGCGCTGAGCCGGTACGCCGATCTCCTTTGCCAAGCGGTAGTTGCTGATGCCCAGCGGCGCCAGGAAATCCTCCTTGAGCACCTCGCCGGGATGGATCGGGCGCAACTTTCTGGTCATTGCGTTTACCTGTTCAATGTAACTCACCTGCCCGCACGGCGGCAGCGCGTGCACGGATCCGTGCGCGTTCGGTCTCGTCCACCCGCGCGAGGTTGCGTACCTGCATCACGGTGCGTGGGTTCGCGGCGAGAGCGCTCTCGTGGCGCATCAGGAAATCCCAGTAGAGCGTGGTGAAGGGGCAGGCGTTATCGCCGCTGCGCTCGGCAGGGCGGTAGGGGCAGCGCGCACAGAGACTGCCCGCGCTCATGCGCTCGATGTATTTGCCGCTCGCGATGTAGGGCTTGCTCGCCATCAGGCCGCCGTCCGCAGCCTGGCTCATGCCGAGGGTGTTCGGCAGCTCCACCCATTCCACCGCGTCGACGTAGACCGCGAGGTACCACTGATGCACCTCACCCGGATCCACGCCGAGTAACAACGCATAGAGACCCGTCACCATCAGGCGCTGGATATGGTGCGCATAGCCGTGCGTGAGCGTCTGGCCGATCGCATCAGCCATGCAGGCCATGCGTGTCTCGCCGTTCCAGTAGAACGCGGGCAG
>CAJADV010000641.1 GCA_903938575.1 uncultured Gammaproteobacteria bacterium | reverse complement strand
TCTTCATGCAGGCGGCCAACACGCTCACCGATCGACACCTGCTGATGATGGCCATGGGCGGACTGCTCTATGGCTCGGTGCGGTTCACCGAGTCCTACGGACTCTGGTTCGAGCGACGCTGGGCCGAGTGGTTTGCGGCACTGAGCGGCACCGTCTACATCCCCTTCGAATTAGCGGAAATCTGGCGCGAGCTTAGCTGGGTGAGCCTTGGCGTGTTCGGCATCAATGTGCTGATCGTGGGCTACATGTCCTGGGTGCTCTACCGCTCGCCCGCGCTCCAGGCAGCACAGGTCTGAGAGGCCGGGACACGCCCAGGCTAGATCGAGGAACAGCCTCAGGCTGGATCCGCAGGACGCCGCCGCGCCCGCGCGACGAAACTGTCCAATGCGTTGGCGAAAGCCTGACGGTCGCGCTGATCAAGTGCCGCAGGGCCGCCCGTGTGCACGCCGCTCGCGCGCATGGTGTCGAGGAAATCCCGCATGTTGAGGCGCTGGCGCACGTTCTCGCGCGTGTAGAGCTCGCCGCGGGGATTGAGCGCCGTGGCGCCCTTGTCGATGACTTCTGCCGCCAACGGTATGTCGGCGGTGATCACCAGATCACCGGGCGCGCAGCGCCGCACGATCTCGTTGTCGGCGATGTCGAAGCCCTGCGCGACCTGTACCGCCTGCAGGAAGGGACTGCGCGGCAACGGCACTGGCTGGTTGGCCACGAAACTCACCAGCAACTGCGCACGCTCTGCTACGCGAAAAAGAATCTCCTTCACCACCTTGGGGCAAGCGTCGGCATCGACCCAGATCTGCACCGCGCTCAGGCCTGCCTTGCGGGATCGTCCAGCTCCGCAGGTGCGTTGCGGCCAGCGAAGATCACCTTGGCGATTCCCTCGGACAGGTCCATCACCTCGGTGGATGTGCAATGGAAGGCCGACGCCGAGATTTTCCATTCGCCATCGAGCTTGGTGTACTCATCGATGTAGAAGCCGCCGAGCTGCGTGACGTTGCAGTCACGCGTGTTGATCATGAAGTAGTAGAGACCCCAGGTGGCTTCGGCACGGGTGGCATCCAGCACGCGAACCTGCGGGTTCTGCGCGTGATGCATCTCGACGATGTGCTCCTGGCAGGCAAGCTCGGTGAAAATCGCCACCATGTCGGCGGCGGCGCTGAATTGCCCGATGCGCCCGTAGTCGAGCCGGACCTCGCCGGGCGCGAAGCACGCCAGCACCTCGGCCGGACGCTTCTGGTCGCAGGCGAAGAAGTAGCGGTGCTTCAGCTGACGGATGGCCTCGATGTCCTCGAGGCGGGTGATGCGGTGTTCGAGCGATGTGGTCATGGTTTGTCAGGCCTTCTTGAGAAGTTGCGGCCCGAGCGCCTGGATCATCTCGCGCATGCCATCCTTCCAGTCGACCTCGGTGGGCCCGGCAATGGCGTGAAGCTTGGTGGTATCTATCTGCAGGCTGCCAAAACCCTTGGGGTTCTCCTTGAACACCGGCTGGAAGCCGGTCAACTCCGACAGGTACGCACACCATTCCTCGATACTCACCGCCTGCGAGCCACCGAAGTTCACGGTGGTGGCATCGGTGGAAGCCGCCGCCAGCAAGGCGGGAATCTTGGCGAGGCAGTCGCGCTCGTGCAGAGGGTTGTAGACATTGGGACGGTCCGGGTGCAGCTCGATCGGCACGCCGTGCTGCATCATCATCACGTGGTACCAGGGCCAGCCCCCGTTGTTGCCGTAGGGCACGCTGAGGCGTGCGATCGTGGTGGGGATGCCGAACTCGCGTGCGGTGAATCTCGCCACGGTCTCCGCGGCGATCTTGGCGATGCTGTAGGTCGGGTACATCGCGCGGTGGTTGTCGCCGAGCGGCGAATCCTCGCGGCGCGGCTCGTGGCCGGCGTACTCGTATACCGCCGTAGACGAAACGTGCAGGAAACCCTTCACGCCGCGCGTGCGCAGCATCAGGCGGCCCACGCCCTCGGCGTTGGCGCGCAGGTCGTAGTCGAAATCACCGCTCTTCACCACGGCAAGGTTCAGCACGTAGTCGAGATCCTGCGGCACCTCGGTGAGCGCATCGGTGGCAAGATCAGCCGCGATGGTATGCGCACCGAGCGCCTCGATCGCCGCTCGATCCTCGGCCTTCGTGAAGCGCGCCAACGTGAAGACCTCGTTCACCGGCGCGAGTGCTGCAACCAGCGGCCGCGCAACCTGCCCCGTAGGCCCCGTTATCAATATCCGCTTGCCAGTCAACATCAGTAACCCTCCTTTTCATGAATACCCTTCCAGCACAGACCCGGGAGAAGCCGCCGCATCAGCGCGGCCCGGCGCGCTCCCTTGCCCGGAAAAATCCAGAATTCGCCCTTGGCGAGCCCCGCTTCGATGGCGTCGAGCACGACCTGCGGCTCGATGGGCTCGATGTCCGCGATGGTCTTCGGCATGCCGGTATCAAAACCCTGCCGCAACAGCGGTGTTGCCACCGGGGGCGGGCACACGCAGGCAAAGCGGACACCACTGGCGAGATTCTCGTGGTAGAGCACCTCGGTAAAAGCGCTCACCGCGAACTTGCTCGCATTGTAAGCGCCAACACCGAGCATGGGCAGCCAGCCGGCCAGCGAGGAAAAACTGATGAAGTCACCGGCGCCGCGCGCGACCATGGCCGGCAACGCCGCCTGCGCGACGTTCACCAGTCCGCCGTAGTTGATGTCCATCAGTCGGTGCACGGTGGCGTTGTCCTGCTCCAGCAGCTTGCCGAGCGGCATGATCGCGGCGCAGTGGTAGACCCGATGCACCGGGCCGATGGTTGACTCCACCAACGCCACGGCCGCCTTCACCGCGGCAAAGTCCGTCACATCCACCTGCTGGCTGAAGATCGCAGCCGCGCCGGCAGCCGTAGCGGCCAAGCCCTCGGCATCACGGTCGAGAGCGGCCACCCGCGCGCCCTGCGCGGCCATCATCCGGCAGGCGAGACGCCCCATGCCGCTCCCGGCTCCGGTCACCAGAGCGATACGTCCCTGCATTGCCATCTGCCGCCCCCTGCCCTTGCGAATGCGCCGCTATGCTACCCCTCGCAACCGCGGCGCGGGGGGCTTTTTCGCCCCGCTGCGGTGCCGCTGGCGTACACTTCGCACGGGTCGCAAACCCGCCCCCCGACCGGAGACACGATGGACCTGATGACCTGGATCGCCCGCCTGCTGCGGAGTGTGATCGGGCTGGCGCTGCTGGCCTTCAGCCTGATGAGCGCGGTGATCATCGCCGTGGTGGTGTTCATCGGCGGCATCCTGCTCGCGCTCTTTGCCGGCCGCGGTCGCGGCCCCTGGCGCATGGTGATGCGCGACGCGAGCGCCGCCCGCCAAACCTTCTTCGAGACCGCCTTCCGACTGATGGGCCGCATCGCCAAGAGTGACGGGCACATCAGCGAGCAGGAAATCGCGCTCACCGAGCAACTGATTTCACGACTGGGGCTGACACCGGAGCATCGTCAGGAAGCCATCGGGCACTTCAAGCGCGGTGCCGACCCTGCCTTCGACATCGACGCCCAGCTGCGCGAGTTCGGGACTCACTGCGGCAAGCACCCGAACCTGCGGCAGATGCTGATGGTGTTCCTGTTCAACACGGCCATTGCTGATGGCAGCATTTCCCCGGACGAACATGCGCTGCTGCGGCGCATCGCACTCGGGATCGGTTTCTCCGAGCAGCAATTCGAGCAGCTGCTGCGGATGTTCACGGCCCAGGAGCAGTTTGCCGGCGGCGGCAGCGGGGCGCCACGCGCCAATGCGCTCGCCGAAGCCTATGCGGCGCTCGGCGTCGAGGCGAGCGTCAGCGATCGCGAAGTGAAGCACGCCTACCGCAAGTTGATGAGCCAGTATCATCCCGACAAACTGATCGCCGAGGGCATGCCCGAGGACATGGTCCGCATGGCGACCGAACGCACGCAGGACATACAGAACGCCTGGGAGCTGGTGCGCAAGGCGCGCGGGCTCTGATCAAAGCACAAGGGAGGCAGCAGGCATGGCGACCGTGATGGCTTGGGGCATCGCCCTCATTCTTGAAATCCAGTCGCTGCGCACGCCAGGCATTGATGCCTTTTTCCGCGGTGTCACCCAGCTCGGTGGCGTCGGCCACCTGTGGATAGTCCCCGCGCTGGTCTGGTGCCTCAGCTACCGCATGGGCTCGCGGGTGCTGCTGGCGATGCTGGTGTCGGCGGGAATCAACTTCGGGCTGAAGGATCTCTTCGCCCAGCCACGCCCTTTCCAGCTGGAGCCCCGTATCGGACCCGACCGGGAGCTGGGCTACGGCATCCCGAGCGGCCACGCCCAGCACACAGCGGTAGAGTGGGCGCTGGTGGCGGCCTGGTCCGGCCGCCGGTGGTGCTTCATGGCGGCGGGCCGCCTGATCGCACTGATCGGCTTTTCACGGGTTTATCTGGGGGTGCATTTTCCCAGCGACGTGCTCGCCGGGTGGGCTATGGCGGCGTTCCTGGTGTGGCTGCAACTGCGTCACGGCGACCGGCTGGCCGCAGCGGTAGCCCAGCGCGCAATCACGCAGCAGATCCTGCTGGCGGCAGCGGCCTCCGCGCTCTTTGTCGTGGTGTACCTTCTGCTGCCGCACACGACCTGGCTGGTGGGCACCGGCGGGCTTTTCTTCGGGTCGGCAGCAGGCATGGCGCTTTGCGCCCGCTGGCTGCGCGCGCCGGAAAGCGGCGCCTGGTGGCATCGCCTGCTACGCTACGTAGTGGGCATGGTGCCGCTGGTGCTGTGGGTGAAGCAGTCCGGGGGCTGGGTTCCCGACGTCCACGGTATCGCGTATTTTGCGGTGATCTATGCAAACTGCGCCGTAGGTGGCTTGTGGATTACCGCAGGCGCGCCGGCTGCCTTCCAGGCCCTCGGCCTGAGTCCGTCCAACTAACGGGAGACACGGGTTGCGCGACGACGAATACATATGCCACGACGCGACCGCGCTGGCCGAACTGGTACGCAGCGGCGAGACCACTGCGGGCGAGCTGCTCGATGTGGCCAACGCGCGGCTGGCGCGCTGGAACCCGTTGATCAACGCCGTGGTGATCCCGCTCGAGGCGCGGGCGCGCGAGCAGATCCGCCGCGGCGTGCCGCAGGGCCCTTTCGCCGGCGTGCCCTTCCTGATCAAGGACCTGGACGGCTTCCTCGCCGGGGCCGAGTTCACCGCATCTTCCCGCTCCCTCGCCGGCTTCGTGCCCGAGCGCGACAGCGAACTCTTCAGGCGTTACGAACAAGCGGGACTGCTCATTTTCGGCAAGACCAACACACCGGAATTCGGACTGCTGGGCACCACCGAGAGCCGCTTTCGCGGCCCTGCCCGCAACCCCTGGCAGACATCGCACTCACCAGGCGGCAGTTCTGGAGGCTCGGCCGCTGCCGTGGCGGCGCGCATCGCACCGATGGCGCACGCAGGCGATGGAGGCGGCTCGATCCGCATCCCAGCTTCCGCCTGCGGCCTGTTCGGCCTCAAGCCCTCGCGCGGGCGCACCCCGATGGGACCCGACGAGAGCGAGCAATGGAGCGGCCTGGTGCAGCGGCACGCCGTGACCGTGAGTGTGCGCGACAGCGCCCGCTTGCTGGACGCAACGCTGGGACGCGATATCGGTGCCCCCTACATGGCTCCGCCACCGGAGCGGCCCTACGCCGAAGAGGTCAAGCGCAACCCCGGTGTGCTGCGAATCGCCTTCTCCAAGGGCTCGCTGTTCGGGCACAGCGTGCATCCGGAGTGCGCCGATGCCGTGGAAGACACGGCAAGGCTGCTCGCGCAACTGGGCCATGAGGTCGTCGAGGCAGCCCCCCCCATCGATCGCGCGGCCCTGAGTCACGCCTTCCTCGTGACCCTGGCGGCTTGCACAGCGGCGATCGTCCGCGAGGTGGAGCGCATGCGTGGCCGCCGGGTGCGTGCCCGCGAGATCGAGCCTGCCACCCAGTTCCTCGCGCGCTTGGGCGAGTCGCTGACGGCGGGCGAATACGAGAGCGCGCGGCTCTGCATGCAGGCGGGCTCACGCGCGATAGCGCCGTTCTTCGAGCAGTACGACGTCTTCCTGAACGCCACCATGAGCTACCCACCGGCACGGATCGGCGAGTGGGCACTGGCACGCCCGCTGGAAGCCGCGATCCGCGTGCTGTCACCGGTGGCGCCACGGCGCCTTATGCTCGAGGCATTGGAGAGATTTGCGGCAGATGCGCTAGAGCACACCGCCAATACCATGCTGTTCAATATGAGCGGACAACCCTCGATGAGCGTGCCGCTGGCCTGGAGCAAGGCAGGGTTGCCGGCAGACGTGAAGCTCATCTGGAGCAACGACGGCCTGCCGCTCGGGATGCAATTCACGGCCCGCTACGGCGACGAAGCAACGCTCTTCCGGCTCGCGGCACAACTCGAGATGGCACGTCCGTGGCGCGATCGCATGCCGCAGGATCCCTCCTGAGACTCAGTCCGCGGCGGCCGCTGCCGCAAGGCGCGCATAAAGTGCCTTCAGGGCATCGGCATCGCGCTTGACCATCGCCTTGATCTGCAACCCGCTCTCGAAATGGCCCGGCACCAGCCCCGGGGAACTCCAGCGCACCTGCACGCCTATGCGAGCGTGGTGAGCGGGATCCTCAGGGGTGGAGCAGTCGATCAGCAGATCAAGGGCCAAGCCGTTGCGCAGCGCCCGGGCGCTCTCGAGGCGCAGGCCTGTCTCCGAGAGATCGAGAATGCGACCGAGCTCATCACGGGTAGTGGTATCGAGAACCTTGGTTCTTGCCCGCGGCCGGCGCCGCGCGCTGGTGCGCCGCTGCTCGCCGGTGAGGGCTGCGGGCGCCGGCACGGCTGCCGCAACTGTTACCGGCTTCTTGCTCGCACGCTTGGCCATCTGACACCCTCCCGACGTGAAGAGAACATAGCCCAGTAAGCCCGGGAGCGCGAGAAAACACTCACGCGCGGTTCAGATAACCAGTGAGGGGATCGCCGCCGCGGTAGGACCCCAGCGCATCGATGAAAAGATGAAACAGCTCCGCCTGCGAGGAGACATCGAGCTTGGCGTAACTGTGCTTGCGGTGGAGCTTCACGGTCTCCGGAGATATTCCCAGCCGTGCGGCGATCGACTTGGTGGAATGCCCGCGCAACAGCAGCTGGATCACCTCGGTTTCGCGGTCGGTAAGAAAATCCCGGCCGAAGAACTTGAGTGCGGAATCGAGCTGCGTGGTGAGCATCCGGTTGCCGCCGGGCTCAGGCGGCGCCCAGTGACGACGCAGGAGTTCATCGACCAGCGGCTGGAAATCCAGCAGCAACCGGTAGTCCGCCGCACTGAAGCGCGCGCTTGCGCCGCGCACCCCGAGCGAGAGGTGCACGCAACTGCCCCCCGCATCTGGCAGCAGATAGCCGATCTCGTCGGCGATGCCCGTGCGCGCGAAGTGCAAGCGGTAGTACTCCGAGGAACGGAAAGCGCTCGGCGCCAGCTGCTGCAACCGGTAACAGCCCGGAGCCACGCCATCGGCGAAAGCGCGGTAGAAAGGGTCGAGCAGATAGGCACCCTTCAGGTAGGTCGCCAGATTGACAGCCGCCTGCGGCCCCGCGCTGAGATCATGCGCCAGTTCGGGCGCGAGGCCATGGCGGTAGAGCACCACCATCACGTCATCGGCAGGCACCAGCGCCCGCAGTGCCCGCACCAACCCACCCACCAGCGCAGGCGTGCCGGCCTCGCGTACAACACTGGCGAGCGCCTCGCCGAGCGCACGGTGATCGGGCTTGCTGTCGCGCAACTGCGGCTCTCCCCGGGCATGTCAGGCATCTGGGAACGAACCATACGGCAGGCAGCGGGCCGGGCCAAGCGTGCGCCCTGACGCACCGGTCACGAAACGACATCCGATCGGATAAGCTCTGGCTCAGCCCCTTTACTCACGGAACGCCACGACGATGCCCCGCCTGCTCCGCTTGCTCCTGTTGCTGGTCCTGTCAGCCCCCCTTACCGCAGCCATCGCCGACTCCGCCGCCCTGGCCGCGCTATTCAGCGATTACGACACGTCCTACCTGCAGCTAAATCCCCACGATTCCACCAGCCGCGGTGACCGCCGTTTCGATGATCGGCTCGAGGACGGCATCAGCCCGACGTGGCTGGAGCGCGAAGGCGAGATGGTGAGCGAGTCTCTGGGGCGCCTGGATGCCATCGACCGCTCGACGCTGACGCCCCGAGAGCAGGTGAGCGCGGACACCTTCCGCTTCTCGCTGGAACTCCTGCGCGACCGCCACAACGGCGGCTTTGCGCGCGCGCAATCGCTGATGCCGTTGACCCAGTTCAACGGCATGCACATCGAACTGCCCCAACTCGGCTCGGGCAGCGGCATCCAGCCCTTCGAGACCGCCGATGACCACCGCCGCTGGCTCGCGCGCGCGGCCCAGTGGCCCGCGTGGGCGGACCAGTCCATCGCCAACATGCGCGAGGGAATCAGGGAGGGCGTGGTGCTGCCGCGCGTGGTGGCCGAGCGGCTGCTGCCGCAACTCGCCGCGCATATCGTGGATTCGCCCGAAAAAAGCGTGTTCTGGGGGGCCGTAGCGAAGCTGCCTGCGGGACCGGAGGGCAAGGGGCTGGAAGCGCAGTACCGCGAGCTGATCAGCACCCGCATGGTGCCCGCCTACCGGAAGCTCCGCGATTTCGTGGCGACTGAGTATCTGCCTGCCACGCGCGCGAGCGTGGGCCGCAGCGCCCTGCCGAACGGAGCGGCCTGGTACGCCCTGGACATACGCCAGCACACCACGCTACGCCGCGATGCCGGGCAGATCCACGACATCGGCCTCGCGCAGGTAGCCCTGCTGCACCGGGAGATGGAAAAGGTGCGCGACCTGCTGGGCTACAAGGGCGATCTCAAGACGTTTTTCGCCGCCGTGCGCGAGGATCCGCGGTGGGCCTTCAAGGACGAAAAAACCGCGCTGGCGGCCTTCACTGACATGAAAGCCCGCGTGCGCGCGGAGCTGCCTGGCTTGTTCGGGCGACTGCCCAAGGCCGACTACGAGGTGCGCCCCGTCGAAGCCTACCGCGCGGCCGCCGCTGCGGGCGGCAGTTATCAGCGCCCCGACGCCGCGGGCAAGCGCCGGGGCGTGTTCTACCTCAACACCTCGGACCTCTCGCGCACGCCAAGCTTTGAACTGGTCTCGCTGTCGCTCCACGAAGCCGAGCCGGGGCATCATTTCCAGAATACGCTCGCCGTCGAGAACACCGCGCTACCGGGTTTCCAGCGCTTTGGATGGGTGACCGCTTTTGGCGAGGGCTGGGCGCTCTATGCCGAGACGCTCGGCCAGCCGATGGGTTTTTACGACGATCCGGCGCAGTACCTGGGCTACCTGCACAACAGGCTGTTCCGCGCGATCCGCCTGGTCGTGGACACCGGGATGCATGCCAAAGGCTGGACCCGCGAGCAGTCGATCCGGTACTTCATGGAGAATTCGCCCAACGCCGAGGCCGACGTCACCGCCGAAACCGAACGCTATATCGCCTGGCCAGGACAGGCACTCGCCTACCTGAGCGGCGCGCTGGAGATCCAGCGCCTGCGGGAGGAAGCGGCCGCCACACTCGGCAAGGATTTCGACCTGCGCAGCTTCCACGACGAAGTGCTCGTCGATGGCATCGTTCCGCTGGAAGTACTGGGCGGGAAGATCAGCCGCTGGACCGCAGCACAAGCCGCTGTTGAGCCTGCGCGCTGAGCGGGCACCTCGCGAGGAGGCGAGCGATCGCGGGCATGGCCCGCTCCTACACCAGGAGGACGTTGGCTTTGCCGATGCCCCTACACCCCTACACCAGGAGGACGTTGACGATCGCGTTGCCGATGCCCACCAGCGCGGCACCCGAAATCAGGCCCGCGCAGATGGGCTCCATGCCATCGACCCAGAGATCGTGCGCACGGCTGCCGGGCGCGGGATTGCGCCGGCCCATCAGCCAGAAAAACAGCGCGCCCAACCACATCGCAAACACCGACTCCGGCGGCAACACCACACCGAGCCCCACAGACACTGCGGAAAGCGGGAAGCCCCCTTTGGTGCGTACGCGCAAGAACTCGAATACCAGCGCCACGGCCGCCGCCAACGCCATCGAGATCACCGCGCTCGGGGGCAACTGCGACACGCCCTTGGCAATCAAGTCCGCCACACCCTTCCACTGCAGCGCGCTCGGCATGGCGAACTGATCGCTCACCAGCGTGCTCACCGAGCGATTGCCCGCAGCATCCTTCGGCAACAGCAGCAGGAAGAAAAGCGGCGTGGCAGCGAGCGAGCCGGCGACGATGCCGATCACGTGGCCGATGGCCTGCTGGCGCGGCTTGGCGCCCAGCATGTAGCCCGGCTTGATGTCGGAGAGCAGATTGGCCGCGTTAGAGGCGACTTCTGCCGTCATTCCCGCGGGAATCAGGTTGCTGGCGGGATTGACGCGGTCGATGGCACCGATGGAGAACTGCGTGATCTTGCTCAACGCACCAGTGGGTGTCCACGAGGTGAGCGCCATGGAGTTGGTGCAGATGATCGTGAGCACGAAGATCAGCGGGAAGGAAATGAACGCGAGCAGCCAGGGCACGCCGAAGAACAGGTGGGAGATGGTGGCACCTGCCACCATCAGCACCGGAACGCCCACCCACGACACCATGAGCGGCAACTCGATGCCCGCCAGCACATCGGGCCCTGCGGCCGGGCGCGGCGCGCGGCGCCCGAAAAGACCGCGGAAGATTTCGGGTTTGGCAAACAGCCCCGCCAGCGAACCCACCACCATCATCGTCACGGCCCACCACAGCGACCACTGATTGACGATCTCGCCACGCGAGATCGGCACCAGCACACCCGCGGCGTTGGTGTAAGCATGGATCTCGCCACGCTGGATCATGATCGGGGCCAGCACGGCGAAATTGAGCACCGCTCCCAGCAGACAGCTGGTAGCCACGCGCATGCCCATCAGGCCACCCACGCCGAGCATGGCCGTATCCAGCGTGAGACGCAGTCCCAGCGTACGAATGTCGGTGCCGAGGATCGTGGGGGTCCACCAGGTGAGCCTGGCGGCGAGATCGTAGTAATAGGTGTCAAGCCGGTCCATCAGGTACCAGGGCTCCTTCATGCCGGCCCAGCCGTCCATGCGCAGCAGCTTGAACTGCAGGAGCCGCTGCCAGCCGTCGCTCACCAGAAACTGCCACAGGGCCGACGCACCGCCGGAAACGGCAAGCAGCCGCGCCTTGAACATCCCGGTATCAGCATGCCCGTCATAGAGCGAATCCAGCACCACACCGCAGGCGCGGCCCTCGGGAAACGGAAGTTGATCGTCGTTGATGAAGCGTCGCTTCAGCGGAAATGCCACCAGCACACCGAGCAGCGAGATGGTGGTTGACCACACCATCATCTGCCACCACGCGGGGATCACCCCGGTAACCAGCATGTAAGCCGCAAGGCTGGAGACCAGCGGGGTGATCATGTAGCCGGCCGCGGTGGCGATGGACTGGGTGCAGTTGTTCTCGAGGATGCTGAGATCAGTCACCAGCCCGGCGCTCGCCAGGGCGCGGAAAATCGCGAAGGCAAGGATCACCGAGGTGAGACCGACACCGATCGAAATGCCCGTCTTGGCGCCGATGTACAACGCCGTGGCAGCGAGGATGCCGCCCAGCAGGAATCCGGTGAGTCCCGAGCGCAGGGTGAGCTGCGGCATGTCACCGCGATAGACGTTGTCGAACCACCACTGGTCCTTCTGCGCGCGGCTCCAGCTGCGGATCTCGTCGTCGGTGAGGCTCTTCAGCGCCATGCCGTGGCTCCTGTGGTGTGGATCAGCGGACGCGGCGATCCTTCACCAGCTGGCCGCCCTTGATCACCACCGGAACCGACTCCAGCAGCGTCACATCAGCGGTGGGATCACCCTCGACGGCCACGATATCGGCGAAGCGCCCGGCCTCGAGCAGACCCACGTCGCTCCGGCCCAGCGCCTCGGAGGCCACGATCGTGGCAGCTTGTATCGCCTCCACCGGTGTCATGCCGTAACGCACCATCCAGGCGAACTGCTTGCCGTTGAGTCCGTGTGGCGAGACGCCGGAATCGGTGCCAAAGACGATCTTCACGCCCGCCTTGTGGGCTTTGCGGAAGCCCTCGCGCTGCGCCTCGGCCACTTCAAGGTCCTTGCGCATGTATTCCTCGAGAACGCCGTTCCTGCGGCCCTCGGCCTGCGTGTACTCCGAGTTGTAGATATCCATGCTGAGCCAGGTGCCCTGCTTGCGTGCGAGCGCGATGCCCTCGTCGTCGATCAGGCTCGCGTGCTCGATGGTGTCGATGCCGGCGCGGATCGCGGCCTTGATGCCGGCCGCACCGTGCGCATGCGCTGCAACCCGCAGGCCCTGCATATGCGCTTCCTCGGCCACGGCGCGCATCTCGGCCTCGCTCATCTGCTGCTGGCCGACCCCGGTGTTGGACGAGAACACGCCGCCGGTGGCGCAGATCTTGATCACCTGCGCGCCGTACTTGCGCAATTCGCGCACGGAATGACGCGCCTGGTCCGGGCTGTCGGAGTTGTAGGGCCACTGCTCGCCCATCGAGGGCGGGAACATGTTTTCGTCGCAATGCCCACCGGTGGAGCCGAAACTCCATGCGGCGGTGACGATGCGGGGGCCCGGCACCTTGCCGGCGTCTATGGCCTGTCGCAGGCCGATGTCGTCCCAGAAACGCGAACCCACGTTGCGCACGCTCGTGAAGCCCGCATCCAGCGTGGCGGCGGCGTTGGGCACCGAGATCACCGACCAGAAACGGTCGCTGAACTGCAGCCCCGTGTAACCGCCGTAGCTGGGGTCCGAATCGAGATGCACGTGCATGTCGATCAGGCCGGGCAGTATCGTCATGCCGGCCAGACGTATTTCCTCCGCACCCGCGCCAGCCACAGGGGGCTTGCCGGCCGAGCCCACTGCAACGATGCGCCCGTCGCGCACCAGCAGGACCGGATCGGGAACGAGCTTGCCAGTCCGCACATCGAGCATGCGCGCGGCGCTCACGAGTGTGTCGGCGGCAAGTGTGGTGGCGCTCGCAGCGGCGAGCAGAAGTGCGGGGATCAGTCGGTGCACGGGCGAGGCCTCCGGGACGGTGGGCACAAAGGTATCACGCGTCATCCCCGGGATCGCGCGCTTCCGGAGACGGTCCGGGTAAGCCGCGTGTTCCGGTCGGGGGCATGGCCCCCTCCTACACGAAACAGCGCAAGGGCCCGCCCCC
>CAJADV010000640.1 GCA_903938575.1 uncultured Gammaproteobacteria bacterium | reverse complement strand
GTTTGCCTCGATCTTGGAGAAGTCGAGGATGTCGTTGATCACGCCGAGCAGGGAGATGCCCGCACCGTGGATTTTCTGCACATAGTCGCGCTGGCGTGAACTGAGGTCGGTTTTGAGGCACAGGTGCGACATCCCGATGACCGCGTTCATCGGCGTGCGGATTTCGTGGCTCATGTTGGCGAGGAACATGCTTTTCGCCTGCGTTGCTTCCTCCGCGCGCTGGCGTGATGCCTCGACTTCTGCGGATTTGGCGTTGATCTCCGCGTTGGCTTGCAGCAGGTCGTGCTTCTGGCGCAGCAGCTCGTCTTGCTGCTGCTGCATTTCTTCCTGCGAGACCTTCAGCTCTTCGGTCTGCAGGCCGAGCGTCTCAGCCTGCAGCCGCGTTTCCTCCAGCAGGTCGAGGGTGCGGCGATTACGCTCGAAAATCTCGAGATTCAGCGCTAGCGGCACCAGCAGCAGGGTGATCAGTTCCCGCTCGAACTCGCCAAAGGCCTGCAGCGTGGCAAGTTCGATCACCGCCAGCACGCGGCCGTTGGTCGACCGCACCGGTACCGCCGTCACGGCGCGCGGCACGGCATGACCGAGACCGGAACCGACGTGAAGGTAGTTGTCCGGAAGATCCAGGATCTGGATTGTGCGCGCCTCGCGTGCGCACTGGCCGACGAGTCCCTCGCCGGGTGCGAAGCTGGCGCGCTGTCCATCGCGGGGCTGATAGCCGTAGCCGCCGGCAAACTGGTAGAGCCCCGATTCTGCATCGAGGTGGAAAAACGCGCCTACCTGCGCACCCATTGCCGGTGCCACACCCGACATCAGCGCCGTGGCGAACTCCCCGATCGTCTGCCTGTCCTGAATGGTCGCGGAGATCTCGATCAGCAGCGCCTTGATCCGCGTTGTGCTGGCCTCGGCGCGCGCGCTGCCCTGGAGCGCGGTAAGGGCCCTGCTCATCGCGCCTATCTCGTCGCGCCGATCGGAGACGGGCAACTCCTCGTCGAGATCGCCCGCGGCGATCCGTGACATGGCTGCCGTCATCGCTTCCAAGGGGCGAAGTAGGGAATTGCGTATCAGCAGCGAGATAACGAGCAGGAGCCCGATCGTGAGCGCCTTGCCAACCAGAATCAGTGTCTGACCCCGTTCGTGCAGGGCGCTGGCCTCGAGGGTGGTTTCTTCTGCACCGCTCTGGTTGAAGGCGAGCAGCGTATCGAGATCTTTCTGGGCGCTGACGTAGTCATCCTCGGCCTCGCGCATGATGAACGACTGCGCTTCCTCCCGGCGGCCCTCGATGGACAGCCTCATTACCTCCGGCAGGTGGCTCTGAAATTGGCCGAGTGCACGCCTGAAGTCGCTGGCGAGGCCCTGCTCCGACGGTGTGGTGATGGTTTGCTCGTAGAGGCCCCAGGATTTCTCGATGCTTTCCTTCAGCGCGGCGAGGCGGTCGGCTCGGGCCTGCTTTTCAGCAGGTGCATCAACGAGCATGTGTGCATTGATGGTGCGCCGCTGCTCGGCGAGGGCATCACGGACGTCGGAGAGTTGGCGTATCGCCGAGAGCCAGGTGGTGTAGGTCTCAGTGGCACTCTGGTCGAGCCTTGCGATGCTCCAGAGCGCCACGACGCCGTTCGCCGCGATCAGGGCAATGACCAGCAGCAGTGCTGCCAGCAGCTTGCGGCCGATGGGGCTGTTATCAGTTATGTTCAAGAATTGCATGAGTTATCCCGCTTCACACTCGACGAGCCGTCCTGGCGGTGATGTACGTGCAGTTGCCCGCTGCCTTGAGTTGCCTGGTCGCAAGCCCGAGGTTGCCCTCAACGCGGCTGGTGAACACGATGCCGTCGGGGCGCAGGCATCCGGCTACGTTTTTCAGTATGCGCTCTTGGGTGGCGCGTTCGAAATAAATCAGAACATTACTGAGGAAGATGGCATCGAAGGGCGCCTCTTGCGGCGGCTGCCAGTCGGCTCGGGCGAGGTCGAGATACTTGTACTCCACGTGCTGGCGAAGTGCCGCGGGAACTTCCCGGCGAGGCGCGTTTGGCCGCCCTGCGAGGATCAGTTGTTCGCGCAGCCGGTCGGGCAGACTGCCGAGGTCCTCGTTGGCGTAGCGCCCCGCCCGGGCCGCATCCAGCGATACGGTATCGATGTCGCTGCCCAGTATGGTCCAGCCCGGTGCGAGTTGCGCAAGCTCCGTGGCCACCTCGGCCGCCACCAGCGCCATGGTCCATGCTTCCTCACCGCGCGCGCAGGCTGCCGACCACATCCGCACGGGGGCCCTGGCTTCGAAGCGCAGGCGCAGGTGTTCGGCGAGGATCGGCCAGTGCTCGGGTTCGCGCCAGAAGCAGGAGTAATTGACCGTGAGCATGTTGCGAAGCGACATATCCGCGCTGGAATCGCCGCGTTCTGCCCGCTCGAGCAGGGCGATCAGAGCGGCCTCGCCGCGAGTACGCAGCTCTGCCGCCAGCCGGGTCGCCAGAAAGGCTCGTTTGGCGCCGCCGTCGGCCACGCCGGACATGCGCTCCAGCTGCGCGGCGACGCGATCGAGCAGAGTTTGAGTACTTGCGGCTGCCAAGGCTGATCGGGTCCTGGTTGTCGATTAGCGATCAGGATCCATCCCTCAACGCCGCGGGCATCCTTGCGGTGGCGGCTTCATGCGGGCTTATGATGACCCAAGCAGCGCGTTTTGCGATACGCGTCCTCGCCCAGCTTGAGGTTAAGGCTCAGCCAGACGCTGCGCTCGGGCAGCCGGTAGCACCGGGCGTCGCCCGGTTCGCTCTCGGCCACGGGGTCGCGGTAGTTGCCCAGATTGCTGGCGCCCGCGTGGACCTCCCGCTCCGGGCCTCGCAGTGGAATAATCCGCAGACCAGCACCGAGTTTCAATCCATGGCTCCATCGGCCCGACGTCCCTGCAAGGCGAGCGAGTTTTCCCGCGCGGCGATCGTCTGGCTTGCAGCCTTCCTGATCGTCGTCCCGCCGCCCGAGGCCCGCGCCGACAACGCACTCGAGACCATCCAGGTCACGGCCACGCGCCGTCCGGAGTCCACCTTCGAGGTGCCGGTCGCAACGACGGTGGTCACGCGTGAGGCGATTGCGAAAGCCCCGCTGCAGACCGTGATGGATGCCCTGCGCGGCACGCCGGGCGTTTTCATCCAGCAGACCACACCCGGGCAGGGGGTGGTTGTGCTGCGCGGACTCAAGGGCTCCGAGATTCTCCACGTGGTCGACGGTTTTCGGCTTAACAACGCCATCTTCCGTAATGCACCGAGCCAGTATGTTGCGCTGGTCGATGCCCAGTCGCTGGAACGAATCGAGGTCGCGCGTGGCCCGATGTCCTCGCTCTATGGCAGCGACGCCATGGGTGGCGTGGTGCAAATGCTCGGCTGGGAGCCGGACTTCAGCGATGCCAGCGACTGGGGCGGTACCGCTCGCCTGCGGGCTGCGTGGGGCAGCGCTGACCGTTCTACGCTTGGTCGTGGCGAAGCAGCGGTAGGGCGCGACGGGCTGGCGCTCAGTGGAGGCCTGAGCTGGCAGGATGTGGGTGAGCGCCGCACCGGTGGCGGCGAGCGCATGCCCTTCAGCGCCTACGAGGCGGTATCTGCGGACCTCAAGCTTCGCGCCCGCGTGGGAGATGGACAGGAGTGGATGGCCTCGGCGCAATTCACCGAGCAGCCCCAGACGCCGCGGCACGACGAGTTGGTCGCGGGCTTCGGGCAGGAGACCCCCAATTCGGCTGAATTCCTCTTCGAGCCGCAGGAGCGCGAGTTCCTGCACCTGCGCTGGCGCGACACCCTGCCCGGGCCGTGGTGGGACAGCGCGGAGGCCCACCTCGGGCAGCAGTTGATCGACGACAGCCGCAGGACGCGCGACTTCGGCTCCTTCAACCAGGACCGCGAGCACAACCGCGTCACTACGCGCGGACTCACGTTTCAGGCCTTCAAGGAGCTTGATGCGAGTCACGCCATCACCTGGGGTGCAGACCTGTACGACGACGAGGTGGCGTCTTCCCGCACCCGGCGTGACCTCCGCGGTGGCGAGGCCGTGGAGCGTGCTCCGCGCTTTCCTGACGGCTCCACCATGCGCCAGGTCGGGATCTACCTCGCTGACGACTGGGCCATCGCACCGGCCGTGGACGTGTTGGGTTCGCTGCGCTGGAGTGATGTGAGCACCCGGCTGCCCGCGGCCGCAGCCGGCGCGGATGTGGAGGTCGAGGACGCGGGTATCAGCGGCAATCTGGGTGTTTCGTGGGCGCTGCGCCCGGAGCTGCGCCTGGTGAGCAACGTGGGCTATGGTTTTCGCGCGCCCAACGTCTTCGACCTCGGCACTTTCGGTGATCGCCCCGGCAACCGGTTCAGCGTTCCCAACACCGCGCTGGACGCCGAGACGGTGACCACCGTTGATGCCGGCTTCAAGTTTCGAAATGTCATCACAGAAGCCGAGCTGATTGCGTTTCGTTCCTTTTACCGCGACAAGATAACCGCGGTGCTCACCGGCCAGCAGACGGACTCGGGGCGGCTGGTCGTGCAGAGCCGCAACGCGACCTCGCTAGGGCTGAGCGGCATCGAATTGGGCTTGCGACGAGCGCTTTCCGACGCGCTGCAACTGCGGCTTGCCTCCACCTGGACGCGCGGCGACGAGCGTTTTGAGGGCAGCGACTATCCGGCGGACCGCATACCACCACTCTCAGGCAGCGCGGGTCTGTCGTGGCGGATCTCAGAGCAGGTGTTGGCCGAAGCGTGGTTCGACTACGCGCGACGCCAGGATCGCTACAGTCCGCGGGATCGCGCCGACCCGCGCATCGATCCCGAAGGCACGAACGGCTGGACCAGCTGGAATCTTCGGCTGGGGTGGGAGCCGACCCCGCATTTGCACACCACGCTGCAGCTGCTGAATGCCGCGGACACCCGATACCGCGAATTCGGCTCGGGTATCGATGCGCCGGGTCTGGGCTGGCATCTTGCGGTGGAGTTCCTCTACTGAGCGGGAGATAGCAGCGCGCAGACACAGGCCAGATCCTGCAGCGCATTGCCCACCGATTTGAACACGGTATGTCCGCCGCCGCGTGTGGCTGCGGTGGCGTTTGTTTCCAGCAGTTCGCCGAGTTCCTGCGGATCGGGGCGGCCGTCCAGGAGCCCTGCGGCGCGCGCGCGATGGAATTCCCCCGCCTCCTGCAGGCAGCCCTCGCGCTGGTCCACCACCACGCGCGCCACGGCCATCAGCGCCGGCGGCAGTTCGCAGGCCTGCGGCGTGAAAGAGCCCACCGCATTTACGTGCGCCTCCGGGTGCAGTTCCTCCAGTGCGAAGAGCGGATCCATGGCGGTGGTGGCGGTGGCCACGATCAGCGCAGTGGGAATTTCCCGCCGCAGCCCCGGGCGCACAGGCAATCCGAGCGCGGTACTCCAGCGCGCGCAGAAGGCCGCGGCAACGGCCGCATCGCGCCCGAAGACCAGCACCTCGCGCAGCGGACGCACGCAGTGGATGGCCTCGAGCTGCGTGGCTGCCTGTGCGCCGCAGCCGAAGAGTGCGAGCCGATCGGCGTCTGGTCGGGCCAAGAGGCGCGTGGCGAGACCGGATGCAGCGCCGGTGCGCAGCGCCGTGAGTGCCTCTGCGGCGATGTGCGCGCGGGGCAGTCCGGTGTGCGCGTCGAAGGCGAGGATCGCACCGTTGATGGTTTTCAGCCCGCGCGCGCGGTTGGCGGGGCAGACGCTCACGATCTTCACGCTGGCGAATGGCCAGCCGGGCACGGCGGCGGGCATCACCAGCATGTTCGCGCCGGCATCCGCCAGCGGGAGCCTCTGCCGCACCGGGATGTGCGCAAGGCCCGAGGAGATGGCGCGAAAGGCCGGCTCCATGGCCGCTATCACGCGTGTCATGGGCAGCGCGGCGCGCACCTGTGTGTCGTCGAAGTTTTCGATGGTGATTTCCTCTCCGTTGCCCGGTTCGCCGCGCGCGATGTGCATCGTGGGGCACGGGGCATCGCCCGCGAAAGGGGTTTGCGGTTTGATCCGCATCAAGCCCGGTCCGATACCGCGCGCGCCAACGTGCCGCACTGCTGCCAAGTCACGTCGGCGAGCCTAGAATGCGCAGGCTTTCCGATCAATCCCGGATGAGGACCCCGCGCCGATGACTGCACCCAGCAACCGCATGTTCCGCAAGAACCACTTCAAGCTCGGCACCTTCTCGACCAACTGCTCCGGCGGTATGACGGTGACGAAAATTCCGGAACGCTGGGATGCCACCTGGGAGAGCAATCTCGCGATCGGCCGCCTCCTCGATGACGCGGGCATCGATTTCATGCTGCCCATCGCCCGCTGGATTGGCTATGGCGGCGAGACCAACTTCCACGGCTATGTCCTCGAGACCATGACCTGGGCGGCCGCGCTGCTGGCCTCCACGCAGCGGATCACCGTGTTCGCCACCATCCACGCGGCGGCCAACCACCCGGTGGTGGTGGCCAAGCAGATCGCCACCATTGACCAGGTGGGTCGTGGTCGCGCCGGACTCAATATCGTGGCCGGCTGGAACAAACCCGAGTACGAGGCGCTGGGGCTCACGCTGCCCGATGATCACGAGACGCGTTATGCCTATGCGCAGGAGTGGTTCGATGTGATCCGCAAGCTCTGGGATGAGCCGGGCCGCTTCGACTGGAAGGGTCACTATTGGAATCTCCTGGACGTGCACAGCGATCCCAAGCCCTTTCACGGCCAACCCCCGATCATCAACGCCGCGGGTTCGGGGCTGGGGCGCGAGTTTGCCACCCGCAACGCCGATTTCCTGTTCACGCCGGCGATCGATCTGGCGCGCACCGCGGAAGAAGTCGGCGAGTTGAAGCAGCAGGCGAGCGCCGCTGGCCGCGAAGTGGATGTGCTCACCTTCTCGCACGTTGTCTGCCGGCCCACCGAAAAAGAGGCGCGCGACTACTGCGATTATTTCTTCGGACAGAACACCGACTGGGCTGCCACCGACAACCTGGTGCGTCTGCAGTTTGCCCACGCGCAGAGTTTTCCGCACGATCTGCTGGCGCTGATCCGCGATCGCATGGCGATGGGTCATGGCGGCTTTCCGCTGATCGGTACGCCCGAGCAGGTGGCAGATGGCATCTGCCAGTTGCATGCGGCGGGTTTGGGCGGGACCACGCTTTCGTTCGTGGACTACACCAAGGAGTTTCCGTACTTCCGCGATAACGTGTTGCCGATTCTCGAAGCGCGGGGGTTGCGGCAGCCGGGCTGAGAGTCGGTGTCGGCCGGCGGCGGTCGCGGGCATGGCCCGCTCCTACGCGGTTAACGCCGTCTCGGTGCAGGAGCAGGCCACGCCCGCGATCCCACGGTGTCAACGCCGTCCGGGTGCGGTATCAGGCCACGCCCGCGATCCCCCGGTGTCAGCGCCGTCCGGGTGCAGGAGCAGGCCACGCCCGCGATCCCACGGCGTCAACGCCGTCCGGGTGCAGGATCAGGCCATGCCCGCGATTCCACCGCGTCAACGCCGTCCGGGTGTAGGAGCGGGCCATGCCCGCGATCCCACGGTGTCAACGCCGTCCGGGTGTAGGAGCGGGCCATGCCCG
>CAJADV010000639.1 GCA_903938575.1 uncultured Gammaproteobacteria bacterium | reverse complement strand
GTGTCGTAGACGACCGGGAACTGGAACACCTGCGCGATGTTGCGCTGTGCGGTAGGGAGCGCCGTGACGTCCCTGCCGTCGAACAGCACGCGACCTGCAGTGGGCTGCAGAAGACCCGAGACCAGGTTGAGAAGCGTGGTCTTGCCACAGCCCGAGGGACCCAACAACGCATAGGCGCCACCATCTTCCCAGACGTGCTGCAGGTGTCGCAGTGCCGGTGGCGCACCGGGGCTGTAGCTGTGACGGATATCCGCAAGCTCGATACGAGCCATGCTCAGGCTGCCTGCGCGGGCGCGAGCGCACGCCCCTGCGCATCGAAGACGAGGATGTCCGCCGGCTCGACGTAAGCGTCAAGCAACGTCCCCGCCGCGACGGGGTGAACACCGTGAACAAGCAACACCCAGCGCGCGGCACCGTATGCCACATGCACAAAACTCTCGGAGCCCGTGATGTCCGTGGCGATCACCTGGACCCGGAAACGGATCGTTCCCGCGGCACCGCCGCCGAGACGCAAATGGTGCGGCCGGAACCCGAGTGTCCAATCGCCATCCGGCAGGCGGGGCAATGTGCTGTCTGCCTCGGCATCCACGCCGCCCAGCGTGCGACCATCGCGCGCACGCACCGCCAGCACATTCAGCGGCGGATCGGAGAATGCCTGCGCGCTCCGCAATTCGAGCGGCTCGCGCCAGACCCGCTGCGTTGGCCCGAACTGCGTGATGCGGCCCTCGTGCAGCGTGGCGGTGTTACCGCCCAGCAGCAGTGCCTCGGCGGGCTCTGTGGTCGCGTAAACCACCACCGCCGCGCTATCCGCAAAGAGCCGTGGCAGTTCCGCGCGCAGGTCTTCGCGGAGCTTGTAGTCAAGGTTGGCGAGCGGCTCGTCGAGAAGCACCAGCCCCGCTTTTTTCACCAGCGCGCGCGCCAGCGCCACGCGCTGCTGCTGGCCACCGGAGAGCTCGAGTGGTTTGCGCTCGAGATACGGCCCGAGCTGAAGCAGTTCCGCCACTCGCGCCACCTCGCGGTCTACAGATAGCGTGTCCATGCGCATGACGCGCAGTGGCGAGGCGATGTTCTCGCGCACCGTCCAGCCCGGGTAATTGATGAACTGCTGATAGACCATGGCCACGTTGCGCCGCTGCACCGGGAGAGCCGTGACATCGCGGCCGCCGCAGAGCACGCTGCCGCGATCCGGGCGGTCGAGTCCGGCCATCAGCCTCAGCAGGCTGGTCTTGCCGGAAAGCGTGGGCCCGAGCAGCACGTTCATCACGCCGGGTTCTAGACACAGCGATGCATCTTCGATATGGCACTCGGCGCCAACGCCCCGACAGATCCCGCGCAGTTCCAGCATCAGCGCGCTATTCCCGGGAAAGCCTGTGCACGCTCAGTTGCCCAGTGCCGCTGTTTCGGTGAGCGCCACCGAAAGTCGACCGCGAGGCGCGAAGTCCCAGCCCCCGAGGTATTCGATATCGTCGATCAGCCAGCCGGATCCATCCCGGACCAGCAGGAAATTATCCGGCCAGGTCTCGATCACCTTGTGGGTTTCAGGATCGCTGTAGCTGTACTTCACGCGCACCGTGGCACGAGCGTCCGTCGCATCGACGGTGTCTATTTCGCCGCTGGAGGCGCCCTCGAAGAGACTGGAGAAAATATCGCCGTCGATCATTGGCGGCTTGTCGGTGGGGTACTTGGCCTTGTAGGCCTGCTGGCCTGCAAGTGCATCGTGAAGCAGGCCGTTCAGGCGCGGGCTCAAATGTGGTGCAAGCGCTGCGGCCTGCGTTGCGTTCGGCAGGCC
>CAJADV010000638.1 GCA_903938575.1 uncultured Gammaproteobacteria bacterium | reverse complement strand
TGGCACTTCGTGACCGGCGAAGACCGCTTCCTCGTGAACATGCCGCTGTTCCACATCGGTGGCATGGGCATCATCTTCGTGATGCTGGTGCGCGGCGGCTCGATCGCGGTGATGGAGAACTTCAGCACCGCCGAGTTCTGGCCCTTCGTGCGACGCACGCAGGTGACGGCCATGTTCCTGCTGGGCGTGATGGCCACATTCCTGTTTAAGCAGCCGCCGGCCGCCGATGACCGCGATCACGGCGTGCGGCTCGCCTTCATGGTGCCTTTCACCGAGACCGCAGCGGACTTCCACGCCCGCTTCGGCACCGATATCTACACCATCTTCAACATGACCGAGATCTCCTCGCCGATTGTCTCGGAGCCCAACCCCGTGCGGCGCGGCACCTGCGGCAAGGCACGCGCCGGCGTCGAGGTCCGCCTCGTAGACGACTTCGACTGCGAGGTCGCACTGGGCGAGATCGGCGAGATGATCGTGCGCACCGACCGCCCCTGGGGCATGAACCACGGCTACTACAAGAACGAGCGCGCCACGGCCGAGGCCTGGCGCAACGGCTGGTTCCACACCGGGGATTCCTTCCGCGTCGACGCCGAGGGCTATTACTATTTCGTCGATCGCAAAAAAGATGCGATCCGCCGCCGCGGCGAGAACATCTCGTCCTTCGAAGTCGAAGCCGAGGTGGTCGCCTTCCCGGCCGTACGCGAGGCTGCGGCCTATGCGGTGCCCAGCGAGCTTGGCGAAGACGAAGTGATGATTGCGGTGGCGGCCGTCGATGGGCAGGCTATTGAGCCCGTCGCGCTATTCGAATTCCTGCGCGAGCGCATGGCGCACTTCATGGTGCCGCGATACCTGCGCATCATGCCCGCCCTGCCGAAGACTGCATCGGCCAAGGTGCTGAAGCACCTGCTGCGCGCCGAGGGCATCACCACGGAAACCAGCGACCGTGAAGCGCTTGGCGTCAATGTGCGACGCACCCGACTATGAGCAGGTTCCTTTTCACATCAGCCCGGGCACAGACCCCAATCTCCAGGAGAGACACATGAAGACTCAAACCCCGCAACGCGTGCTGGCGCAGATATCGCGCCTGAGCCTGCTGGCCATCGCCATAGCGGCGGCCGGCGCGCGCGCCGAAAGCCCCGGTGACATCGAGGAAATGGTGATCACCGCCACCAAACAGGAGTCAACGGTGGCAACCACCGCGGCTTCCGTGTCGGTTGTGGGCGGCGACGCCCTCGCCCCGGGCGGCATCACGAACATGGGTGACCTGGTGAGCGCCATCCCCAACCTCTCGGTAGGCGACCAGTTCGGCGTTGCGCGGATCTTCATCCGCGGCATCGGCATGACCAGCATCGACCTCGGCGCCGACGGCGCGGTGGCGGTGCACCAGGACGGCGCGATCCTCGCGCGCCCCTCCACGCAAATGGCAGGCTTCTATGACCTCGAGCGCGTGGAAGTGCTGCGCGGCCCGCAGGGTACGCTCTACGGCCGCGGCGCCACCGCAGGCGCCATGGACCTGATCACCAAGCGCCCCACGCAGGAACTCGATGGCTATGCCCGCGTGACCGTCGGCGACTACTCGCTGATGAACCTCGAGGGCGCCATCGGCGGCGGCCTCGGCGATGGCGTAGCCGGACGCCTGGCATTCAAGAAGGAAAAGCGGGACGGCTACGGCGAGAACCTCTTCACCGGCAACGATGTGGACGATCGCGATGCCTACGCTGTGCGTGGCGGCCTGCTCTTCGACCCCACGGAAGACCTCTCGATCTACCTCACCGCCGAGCACTACGAGGAAGACGACAACAACTACGCCTTCCACTACTTCGGCACCTCGGTGACACCGGAAGACGCCCTCGCCCACAACCTGCTGGGTGGCAAGACCATTTTCGACATCAAGGGTCCGGGCACGGACATCGGTGACCTGCGCGACATCTACTCCGATCAGGAAGCGACCAACGACCGCAAGGGCTCTGCCGCCACGGCCGTGATCGACTACGACATCGGCGGCGGCTGGTCGCTGAAGTCCATTAGCTCCTGGCACGATTTCGAGCGTCTCCAGGTCGACGACCTCGACGTCTCCGACGTGTGGATGTTCGGCCAGAACAACTACGAGGAAGAGTCCAAGACGCTCAGCCAGGAGTTCACCCTGAACTTCGATTGCGATCGCTATGACCTCCTGTTCGGCGCGATGGCTTTCG
>CAJADV010000637.1 GCA_903938575.1 uncultured Gammaproteobacteria bacterium | reverse complement strand
CCCTTCAATTTGCTCACCTGCTGGCGCAAAATCTGGTCGGGGTCCTCGACGATCGCCTCGCACAACGTGAGCACGTCGTAGGGATAATCCGGTGACTCGCGGTCCATCAGTTTCACCGTGTCGAGCAGGTAGAGCGACAGCGCGTGATTGAGCGAGAAGTCTTCCTGCAGATCGATGTTCAGGCGCAGCTTGCCCGCCGTGCCGCGTTCGGGCCTCGGCACTATCTCGATGATCTTCCGCTCGGCAAGCGAGCGGAACAACTGCCACGCACGCGTGCGATGCACCTTCTTCTGGCTGGGTGTTTCATGGCTGTCTCGGATGATGCTCTGCATCGCGCGGCAGCCGTCACCTTTGCGGCTCAGCACCTGCAGCAGCATGGCGTGCGTGACCTGGAACCTCGATACAAGCGGCTCAGGGGGCGCCGTCTGCAACTTCGCGAAGGTATCGCCCGTCCACGTCACGAAACCCTCGGGCGGCTTCTTTTTGACAAGCTTTTTCGCTTTCTTCGGATCACCGGCAATCCTTGCCTCGATGCGGGCGTTCTCGAGCACGTACTCAGGCGCCAGCGCAACGACGAAGCCGATATCGTCGAAGCCCTTGCGTCCCGCGCGCCCGGTAATCTGGTGAAAGTCGCGAGCGGTCAGCGTGGCGGTCTTCGTTCCGCTGTATTTGCTCAACTGGGTGAGCAGCACCGTGCGGATGGGCACGTTTACACCCACGCCAAGCGTGTCGGTGCCGCAAATGATTTTCAGCAGGCCTTTCTGCGCGAGACGCTCGACCAGGATGCGGTACTTCGGCAGGAGCCCGGCGTGATGCAGGCCGATGCCATGGCGAAGAAAGCGTTTGATGTCCTTGCCGTAGGGACTGTTGAACTTGATACCGATCAGAGCCTCCGCAATCGCGGCTTTTTCCTCTGCCGTGCAATAGTTCTGGCTCATCAGGTTCTGCGTCGTCTGCGCCGCGTCGTTCTGGGTGAAGTGCACGACGTAAACAGGCGCCTGCTGCGAGGCCACCAACTCCTTCACCACGGTTTCCAGCGGTTCCTTGTCTTCGTAGCGAAAGTGCAAAGGCACGGGCCGCGTAGCCGAGGCAACTACCGTTGTTTCCGCAGCTGTGAGCCGCGTGAGTGCTTTCTCAAAGAAATCGGTGGCGCCGAGCGTGGCCGACATCAGCAGGAAGCGCGCTTTGTGGAGCGTCAGCAACGGCAGTTGCCATGCAACGCCGCGCGAAGGGTCGGAGTAGTAGTGAAACTCGTCCATGATGATGTCGCTGAACGTTGCGTCTGCACCCTCGCCGAGAGCGACATTCGCGAGGATTTCCGCGGTGCAGCACAAGATGGGGGCATCGCGGTTCACCGTGGCATCGCCGGTGGCGATGCCTACGTTCTCCGGGCCGAAATCGCGGCATAGCGCGAGGAATTTTTCGTTTACCAGCGCCTTGATCGGGCAGGTGTAGACGCTGCGCCGCCCGCGGGCCATCGATTTGAAATGCAGCGCGGTTGCTACCAGCGACTTGCCGGAACCGGTGGGTGTGTTGAGGATGACGTTCCGGTCTTCGAACAACTCGAGGATGGCTTCTTCCTGGGCTGGGTACAGCGTCAGGTTCTGCTCTGCCACGTAGTCCAGATAACTGCCCAGCAGATCGCCGCCGGGGCAATCGCGGGAAGCGGGCAGGCGGCGCAACAGGGGATAGTCAGACATGGGTGGACGGCACTGGTGACGAAGCTGATTATCCCTGTTTTCGACGCGATGGATATCGCTGCGGGCAACTCAGATACCGTAATACCGCCCCAAAACCACGCCCTTCAGAAGCCGGATCTTCAGCGCGCCACAGCATCGGCCCGGATCGCCTGATGCCCCCGGAACAACCTCGATCACTCCGGAATCACGTAGCCTGCCGGGAGTTGTCCGACCATGACCGTCTGGTTGCAAACCCGCTCGAGGATGCGCCAGCCCTTGGCGACGCGAGTCCAGCTGTCGATGTAGTAGCCCGCATTCGTGATCACATCCTGCGAACCGTCCGGACGCATACGCGCCATCGGTGCCTGAAACAGGCAGCGCGAGTTCGCCTGGTCACCATCGAGTTCAATCGCCACGTTGGTGATGAAGTGCAGGTTGATCGGCCAGCCGGAAAGCGCCCGGTCGAGCCACTCTAGTGTGGGACGATACAGACCCTTTATGCCGCCGGTGCTTACATAATCGATCGTCGCTCCGGGCGCGAACACCGAATCCATCAGCTCCCATTTTCGCTGGTCGACCATCCACGCGTAGCGATACATGACTTGTTCGATTTCGTAACGGTCTTCCGCTGCGGATTGGGGCATTGCAGGCACTCCCTACTGTTATGGTTGAAGACTGAGCGCAAGAGGGTACAGCCCTTCCTGCGCAAAGCACAGACGACTTCGAGCACGCGGTACTCGAGGTGCTGAACCCCCGGGCGCTGCAGGGGGCCTCCAGGTCCGTTCGCCATTTCGTCACCTGCGACATGCAGCGCTTTCGAACGAACAGCGCCGCAACGACCGTATGTCAGCGGTGTCGCCGTCGTGACCGCTCCGGATGCCTGCCGCATAGTAGGATGGCACGACCGGCCCGGTTTCAACTCATCAGCCAACAAGGGCAATGCCATGTACCGAACCAAAGCTGTCATCGCAAGTACCCACCGGCGCGAATTCCTTCGCAAGGCCAGCGCGCTGGCTTTGGCCGCTTCGCCCTTGGGGCAGGCCATGGCGAGCGATACGGACGAAGGCCTGACCTTCGCGGCCGGGCCGCGGCCGTTGGTGAGTTACCCCGGCAAACGCCCGCTGATCCTGGTGCACGGCCGCCCGCCGCACCTTGAAACGCCCTTCACCGTTTTCAATGAAGGACCGATCACGCCCAACGATGCGTTCTTCGTGCGCTACCACCTGGCGGATTTCCCGCACACCATCGCGCCGGACACCTACCGACTGCTCGTCAAGGGCGCGGTCAGCAAGGTACTCAGCCTGTCGCTGGACGAGCTGAAGACCATGCCCGGGCAGACAGAACTGGTTGCCGTTAACCAGTGCTCAGGCAACAGCCGCGGCTATTCCTCACCCCGCGTGTTCGGTGCGCAACTCGGTAACGGCGCCATGGGCAACGCACGCTGGACGGGGGTATCGCTCAAGGCCGTGCTGGAGCGGGCGGGCGTTCAGGCCGGCGCACGCCACGTCACGTTCAATGGGCTGGACAAGCCTGTGATGGCCAGCACGCCCGACTTCCGCAAATCGCTCGATATCGAGCACGCGCTCAGTCCTGAACCACTACTCGCCTGGGCCATGAATGGCGAGGATCTGCCCTTCCTGAACGGCTACCCGCTCAAACTGATCGTGCCGGGCTACTTCGGCACCTACTGGGTCAAGCATCTCGCGGAAATCGAGGTGATCGACCACGCATTCACCGGGCATGACGCGTACTTCATGAGTCAGGGCTATCGTCTGCCGGACAACGACTGCCTGTGCGTGGCGCCGGGAACGGCCGCCGCAAAGACCCGGCCGATCTCCACCCTGCCAGTGCGCAGTTTCCTCACCAGCGTGACGGCCGGCGGCGTGTTGCCTGCCGGACAGATGGTGGAACTCAAGGGTCTCGCCTTCGATAGCGGGGCGGGACTGAAGACGGTCGATGTGTCGATCGACGGCGCACGCAGCTGGCGCAAGGCCACGCTCGGCAGCGACCTCGGACGCTTCTCGTTTCGCGAATGGCGTCTGCCGGTGGCATTCGAGCGCAAAGGCCCGGCCTCCGTGATGGTGCGCGCCACCAACCGGCAGGGCGAGGTGCAACCGATGAAGGCCGACTGGAACCCCGGGGGCTACCGGCGCCGGGTGGTCGAGACCACGTCCATCACCATCGCCTGAGGAGCGCGCCATGCCGACCTTCGTCACGCTGACACTGGGGCGATCCGCCCTCCTCGCTTCAGCCATTTCCCTCGCTGCCACCGTTGCGACCGCCGCAGGCATCACCCTGCCGCCGGACAGTTCGACACTGCGGCCCTCGACCTTGCCCGGCTATGCGCTGGCGCAGCAAAAATGCGGCATCTGCCATTCGGCCGACTACATCAGCCATCAGCCACCCGGCCTCGACCAGGCGCAGTGGACCGCCGAGATGGGCAAGATGCAGCACTCTTACGGCGCACCGCTGGACCGGGACGAGATCGCTCTGATCGGCGCCTATCTGGCTGTGGCCTACGGCAGCGCCACCGCCAGCGACACCCGCGTGACGTCCTTGACCGCGAGTTGGGAGGCTGCGCAACTGGCGCGAGACTCCAAGCCTGCGGGTGGCGGCGACGCCGTCGATGTACAGGCGCTGTTGACGGCTAACGCCTGCCTGGGTTGCCATGCTCTGCAGCAGGCCGTCGTCGGCCCGGCGTTCAGCGCAGTCGCCGCGAAATACCGCGGCGATGCCACCGCATCCGCATTGCTCGCCAACTCGATCCGCCAAGGCGGCGTCGGCAAATGGGGCCAGGTGGCCATGCCGCCGATGGCTCATCTTGGTGACGATCAAATCAGAGCGTTGGCAGCATTTGTGCTGAAGCAATAAACGCCAGCAGCCCGGCTCCAATCCACTGCCTGGGACCTTTGTCGCCATGCTCGGCGGAGCTTTCGTTGCCTCGTGAGAGTTCTACAGGCGGTGCCAACCGACATCAACGCTGTCATTCAGGCTGCTGAGTTCGGTTGCAGACGGCGTGCTACACCAGCAGTATCGCGGCATCGATTTCATCACTATCCGCATCGCACCAAGACACTCGCGGCGTTTGCCGCGGCAGGGAAACACTATGTTGACGATCGCCGAAGAGTTCCTGCTGATGACGGCGAGCGATCTTGGCGATGACGCCTCCGCGCCGGTTATCGATCTTCCGAAGTCCCGCCTGGGGATCGAAGCGGCGTTGACGGGGGCGGTGCTCATGGAACTCGCGTTGCGCGACCGCATCGAGACGGATCTCGAGCGCTTGTGGGTGGTGAACGCGAGCCCGACCGGGGAAACGTCGGCAGATCCGCTGCTGGCCGCGCTGGTGGCGCTGCCGGCAGCGGCGCCGCCGGGCTGTGGCATTACCGATATTCTGCTGAAATTCCGGGAATCCGGCGTCTACGATCTCGCCATCAGAAGCCTGAAAGCGCGTGGCGTCGTGCGCGAAGAGACCACGCGGATCCTGTGGGTGATTCCGTTGCGCGAAAGCGTGATCGCCGACATCGAGATCCAGCGCAACATCCGGAACCGGGTATGCGAGGTGCTGTTCAATGGCGCGTTTCCGGAACCGCGTGACATCTGCCTGCTGGGGCTGCTCGAGGCGACCAAGAAATTCCGACGCGTGGTCCCGGCAGAGCGCGTACAGGAGGCCATCGATCAGACCCGGCGCTACGTGGACCTCGATCTTGTCGGCCGCAGCCTCTCCACGCACGTGGCGCGGATGT
>CAJADV010000636.1 GCA_903938575.1 uncultured Gammaproteobacteria bacterium | reverse complement strand
GCACATGGATCTTGCCTCGGTGTCGTGTGCCTTGCAGAACATGTGGCTTGCCGCGCGTGCCGAGGGTCTCGGGATGGGCTGGGTCTCGCTCTTTCAGCCCGAGCAGTTGGGGCAACTGCTGCATATGCCCGCGGGCAGTGAAGCCGTCGCGATCCTCTTCCTCGGGCAGGTCGATCGTTTTTATCCGCTGTCGATGCTGCAGATGGAGGCTTGGGCCGAGCCGCGACCGCTGCAGGATTATGTGATGGAGAATCGCTGGACCGTGACCTGAGCCCCGCTCAGAGCCTGCAGGTCGTGATTTCGCCGAAGCGACGTGGCTGCGGCCCGAAGACGCGCCGTGCTTCGTCAAGGAAGGCGAAGTACTCCTCGGCGCTCAGCTGCCGGCTCCCAGGCGTATCTCCTCGAGCAGACTCTCCACACCGAACATCGCCGCATAGCGCTGCACCCGGCTCCATTCGAGACTCGGGTTGCTCTGTATGAGAGCCGCTATGTCTGCCTGATCGTGCCATTTGCGCGCCGGGTTGTTGCAGAAGGCCTGTATCTTCAGGCCGATGATGTCCTCGACCCGGAGGATCATGGTACCTGTCCTGGGATCAGGCGTCGCCTCGGCGAGCATCTGGCGCGTGGTTTCGCGTCGTGCGAGCAGCATATCTACAGGCACCGGGCCGCTGAAGTGCAACACCTCTTCAGTGGCCACTAAGAGTGCGAAGCCCGCGGATTCCATGAGCTTCAGAATGGCGTCGCGTTTCGCCCCGTCGACCAGCAGATCTATGTCGCCCGTCGATCTGGCATAGCCGTGCAGACCTACCGCAATGCCGCCTATCAGTGCGTGCGCTACGCCTGCGTCCCCGAGCCGTATTCCCAGGTCGTGCAGCACGGTGCCGAAAGACGATGCATCCGTCATGGCGCCCCCGCTTTACCTGCGTCGATGCGCCTCAGTATAGGACAGCGCACTCAGCCTCGTGCAGGCACCACCCACCGCGTCAGGCTCGAATGTGCAGGCGCTGCCGGCCAGTTGGCTGCGGCCAACGTGGTGGTTCCGGGAGGCAAGGCGCGCAGTGCGTTGATCCAGCCGCCGTGGCTCACCAGCAGCACATCACCGCTGTGCTCACGCACGAAGTCCTGCACGCGCGCGGCCACGGCGAGCAGCGGTTCGCCACCACCCGGGGCGTGGTGCAGGAGGTCTTCCTGCCAGGCTGCCACCTCGGCCCATGCGATATCGCTCCACGGCAGCCCGTCCCAACGGCCGAAATCCACCTCGCGAAGGCGCGCGTCCACCCGCAGTTCCCAGCCCCAGCGCCGCAGCCACCGACCCACCGCGCGCGAGCGCTCGAGCGGCGAGACATGCAGTACCGTGGCAGGCCGTGACGTTCGGCGGTGCGACGAATGCGGGCGGCAAGGCGTTTTGCCTTGCGCGGATCCACGGGGACGTCGCTGCTGCCAATGCAGCGCCCGGCTGCGGCGATGGCGCGCGGATGGCGCCAGCACCAGAAGACGGTGACTGGCGCCGTCATCAGGCGGCGCCCGTTTGCGCGAGCAGCGCGCGAGCCCATGCTGACGCGCCAGCACCGAGACCGCTGCCCCGCTCGCGAGCATGTTGAGCACCATTTGCGCCGTCACCTCCTGCGGGTAAGCCGACACGCCCTGCGTGGCGATCCCGTGATCCGCGGCGAAGACCACTATCTGCGGCGCCTTCAGCCGTGGTTCCTCGGTTTGCTGCAGGAGCGCGATCTGCAGTGCGATTTCCTCGAGCCGGCCCAGTGCGCCCTGCGGCTTGGTTTTGGTATCGATGCGGTGCTGGATGCGCGCGGGAAGCGCCGTGCTGCTCATGCGCTGGCCGCCCAGCTCGTGAGATGCCGGTGGATCTGCTCCAGCCCGTCGGTGAGGCAGGCGG